>JBHHXF010000028.1:0-17206 GCA_046756905.1 Anaerolineae bacterium
GTTTACTGTTAACTGATTACTGTTTACTGATACCAGTGATGCGGATGCCGGTACCCTTGCTCTTGTAACGCTTGTTGAGCCCAACTAGAACGGCTGTCATGCCCTCGATGATGCTGGCGTTGATCAGCGGTCCGGCGTCGAGGGCGTCCATACCAGCCTTCTCGGCAAGTTCAATCGCCAGTTGTTTGGTATCCCGATCGTCGCCACAGACGAGGACGTCTGAGTCGATGTCGTGGTCCAGATTCCTGAGATGGCCGGCGGCGATGTTCTGGAACGCAGCCACGACCGTCACCTCTTCGCCCAGGAACTGCTGAGCTTCCACGGCGGCCGCGCCGGCTTTGAGCAGGCGAACACGTCCGGGGTTTCTCGGGTCTATCGGGGCCGTCACGTCGATGAGAACTTTGCCGGGCAAGGCCGGCTGGATGTCTTCCAAGATGGCGCGGTGGGCTGTGTAGGGAACCGACAGCACTACGATGTCGCCGGCCTCCGCAGCGTCGCGGTTGGCCAGACCCCGAATCACTTCCTGGCCCAGCGTGTTGTTGAGTTCTGCTGCCACGCGCTCAGCTTTTTCCAACTGGCGGGAGCCGATGATCACGTCCAGGCCGGCCCGCGCCCAGCGCAGGCTGAGCCCGGACCCTTCCTTACCTGTTCCGCCAATGACTGCGATGGTTGTTCCGTGTTCAATCACTATCCGGCTGATCCTCCTCGTTGTCGTCGAATGCACCCTGCTCTCTCAAGAACTTCTCCATCCGAGCCACGAAGCGTTCGGCATCCTGCACCAGACGCCTTGTTTCGTCCTCGTTCGGGACGAACTCCCGATTGTAGTCGCTATCTTCGCGCCTCGCTCGCAGGTTTACGAAGATGTCTTTGAATTCCTCTTCGATCAACCCTGGCTTGACCATGAATTGGCTGATGGCGGCTTCTATGCCCGAATGCTTGCTTCGAACCACATTGAGAGAATACAGAGCCGCTACCAGGGCGTAATGCGCGCCATAGTAAGCTCGAGAGTTCGCACCTCTCAACAAGCCCTGGTCTCTCAGAACACGGGCTTCGCGCAGTCCGTAATCAGCCAAGCCTAGATAGGTATGTATCGTTTCCTTCGCTGCCTCATCCATGGTTCGGAATTCCCCCTCGACAATGTTAAGCGGTACGGTTTGTTGCTCTCTCAGCCACTCGTTTGGGTTCCATAGCTCAATGCCATCGCGACGCACGTTGATGTAGAGGGGATCGCGCCGGCGCTGATGCGTGCGGTACTCCCCGGACGACATCACGTGGACGCTCAGATAAGGTTCGTTATATCTCAACCGTCTCGCGATTTCATCGACCTCTGAGTGTCCGTTACGGGTTACAATCAGCAGATCGATATCTGACTCCGCGTCGTAGTCGCCTCGGGCGCGGGAGCCAAACAGGATGACGCGAGCCACCTGATCGCCGCACAGGTTTTCGAGTTGATCCAGGAAAGTGATCACACTATCCCGCTCCGCGACCGTCAGGTAGCCGGCGCGGGACTCGCGCAACCATTTTCCTCGCTCGTGTTCAGCCATGTTCCGGATTTAGTTTGACAATGGCACATTCCAAAGAAGGTTGGTAGTGAGCCACGTAGCGGGGTGGAGTGGCGTCGGGTTCGACCGCTTTCTGCGACGCTAACGGCACTCCGCTCCGCTGCGTGCCTTACTACGAGCATTGCGCACTACGAACTCGATTGTTCTTCGAAACGTCTCCATACACCCTTCGCCACTTCCCGGGCTCGGGCGGCAATCTCTTCTTCGTCCAACGTGAGAAGTTCGCGATCCTTCATCAGCAGCCGGCCACCACAGATGGTGTGCGTCACGTGGGAGCCGTCCACGCCAAATATGATGTGCCACGGCAGGTTGCCGGTGGTCAGCGGCGTCGGCGGCTGGTAGTCCAGCAGGATGACGTCGGCGTAGGCGCCCGGCGACAGTTCGCCAATGGGCTTCGGGAAGAAGATGTTGGCTAGCCGGGCGTTGTTCGTTACGGCCATCTCCAATACCTGGTCGGCGCCCATCACGCGCGGGTCACGGCGGTGCACTTTGTGGAGCAAATAGGCGGTCTTCATCTCCATGAACATGTTGTTGGAGAAACCATCGTTGCCCAGGCCGACCTTCATCCCGCCACGGAGCATGGCCGGCACATCCGCCACGCCCACACCATTGTTCATGTTAGAACGAGGCTGGTGAGTAACCCAGGCGCCGGTCTCTCGCAGCACCCCCATCTCCCAGGCGTCGATGTCGATGGCGTGCGCCACGATGCTCTTTTCGCCCAGGATACCCCGCTGATGCAGCCGGTCGATGGTCCGAAGTCCATACTTCACCACCGAATCGTTCCGATCGGCCGGCCCTTCGGCAGCGTGGATGTGAAACCCGACGCCCAACTCTTCCGCCACCGCCACACACCGCTCCAACGTCTCGTCCGACAACGTCAACGATGCGTGCAACCCAAACGTGCCGGCCAGCAGGTCCCCTGAGTTCCCCTCAGTTCCCCCGAGTTCCCGCACCTGTCGAATAAACCGCTCATTCTCCCGTATCCCCGCCGCCGCCACCTCCGCTCCATCCCGATCCGTCACCTCGTAGCACAGACACGCTCGCAGGCTGGCTTGTTTCACGGCTCCGGCGATGATGTCCAGTGCGCCGTCGATGGCTCGGTTGCTGGCGTGGTGATCGATGAGGGTCGTCGTGCCATTGCGGATGGCGTCGACCAAGGGAACCAGAGTGCTGTAGAGGACAGCCTCCTCATCAAGACTGCGGTCTAGCGGCCACCACAGTCGGGCCAGCTTCTCTGGAAAATCCTTAATCTCTGGCCCCGGAATCGCCAACCCGCGTGCGAAGGTGCCGTAAAAGTGAGTGTGGGCGCAGATGTTGCCGGGCATAACCAACTTGCCGGCAGCATCTAACATGGTTTCCTCGAGGTAGCGAGTCTGGAGTTCAACTGTCGTCCCTACATCGGCAATGTGGTCGCCACTGATGCGAACAGCACCATCCTCGATGATCTTCCAGTCGGCGCCAAAGGTAACTACCGTGCCATGGATGATGAGCATTGTCACATTTCCCCTTTCAATTTCCACCGGTTACAACCAGGATCGGGCGCTGCGTGCGGTCGATGACCCGCCGCGTGATGTTACCCAGCGCCAACCACCCGAGCGTACCCGTCGGGACTGACGTGCCAACCACGATAAGGTCGTAGTCTCCTTTGACTGCCTCGCGGATTATCTCTTCTTCTACCATACCGTGGCGAAGCTCTATGTGGCCTTCTATCTCCTCGTTGTTCATTATCCGGGCACCTTCACGTAACGCATGGCCTTCAACTGTGTCTGACTTCATCAACTCCGGCAGAGTTTCATCCATCTCATCCAGTCCGGTATACATTTGAGGGACCGGATTCGTAACGTGTAACAACGTTTGAGTGGCACCCAGTGCGCGTGCGAGTTCGGCGCCGAAGCTCATGGTAGACTTGCTCTTGGGGTGTCCGCCTGTAGTAGCCAGCACCTTCTTGACCTGAGGCCGAGAACTGCGGACAATGAGCACTGGGATCGTGGAACGCTCAAGGACACGGTATGATACTGATCCGAGAAGAAAACGGGTCAGGCGCGAGCGACCGCGTGCGCCGATGACAACAAAATCATAATCGCCTCCCTCGATTTCCTGCAGGATTTGCTCGGCTGGATGGCCGTAGCGAAGTTTGGTAGTGTGCTCGACCCCCTGCCCCGCCAGCAGCCGGCCCGCGTCCGCGACAGCCCGGCGTGCCACACCATCTCTTTGAGCCCGTTCGGCAACACCGAGGACGGTCACCTCAGCGCCAGCCTGACTCGCAAGCTGGCAAGCGAATTTGACGGCCTCACGTGCATGTTCTAGGCCATCGGTAGTCACCAGAATATGCATGCCAGTTACCTCACCTGAGTTCATCTCGATAGATTGACAATGATTAACGCTGCGCCAATGAGTGGCAGCACCGAGAATGCCAGCCGGATCTTGGGTCCACCAACATAGCGCGTAGAGACAGCGCCAATTTGTGCACCAACGGCCGCCCCTGTGTGCATCACCAACGCCACTAAGATGTCTACATTACCCTTGATCCCGTGGGTCAGTGCTCCGTAACCAGAGGAGACAACAATCTCGAACAGATCAGTCCCAACGGCAATGTGCGTTGGCGCACCTAAGACGTACACCAGTGCCGGCATGCGAATGAACCCGCCCCCTACGCCCAGAAAGCCGGCGAGAAAGCCGGTGCCTATGCCTACACCGAAAACTGCCCAAAAAGAGATCGATTCAATGCCCGATTCAGGCAGCGAGATCATAGGCGGGATATCAATGCGTTGCACCCGCTTCGTGAAAGCTTGAAACCCAATCGCGTCCTGTACATCGATGGCCTCGGTCCGCGACATTTGACGAATTGCCCTGAAGCTTTCCCACGCCACGAAGCCCGATACGGACAACAACGTGACGATGTAGGCCAAACCGAGGGTTTTTTCGACACCCCCGACGCGCTTCAGTGCTTCAATCAGTTGGGCGCCCAACTCTACTCCGATGACGGTGCCTGTCACCATGATAACGCCCAGTTTCACATCGACGTGGCCCAAGGCTCGATGCCGGCGAGCAGCGACAATGGACTTACCAGTCATGTATGCCAGGTCCGTACCCGGGACCATGTGGCCCGGCATGCCGAAGATAAGCAGCATAGGGCCAGTCAGAAAGCCGCCCCCCACGCCGAAGAAGCCGGCCAGAATTCCGACGATGAAACCAATGCCGGCCAGGTACGCTGGGTTAACAGTAATGCCCGAGATGGGAAAGTGCATCCTGATTATTCCTCGTGCGTCACGATACCCAAATGCTCGGCGAGGAAGGTAGTGATAGATTCAAGTACAAGGCCTTGTACCACGACGAGAGCCAAAGCAACCAATGCATACACGACACTCCGGGTGGTGTACAGCCTCAGCAACGGCTCACTGAATTGCCGTAGCACGAAAATGTAGCCGATGATGAACAGAGAATAGATGGCAATGCCAATGGCAAAGTTGCGCAGAGAGCGTCGCATAGTGGTTTGGGGTGTTGGTGTGTTGATTATGGCCGACGTCTGGTCCGGCTGAACATCTGTGCCGTTCAAAGAAGGGGATTCTTGCACGATGCAAGTCCTTTCAGCTTTAAGCGATCCGTGATCGGTGTCCGATCCAGAATGGGGACTATTGTAGCATAAAAGCTTGGAAGATTAAAAGGCTGGCTTCCCTGTGTCCACCAATTGCCTCGAAGCAGGCGAAAGTCACGGGGTCAACCTGGACACTCGGAAAATGTTGCGAGGTTTCAGGAGTTCTTATTCGTGGAGGCGATGTCTTGATTGAGCTGCTGATCAGCAAAGTCGTTGCAGGAGGGCCTGTCCACAAGGTAGAATAGGTGACTGGAGCAGCGACAGTCGGAGGCGCCAAAACCGGCCACCGGCTCAGGCTCACCGGGCAGCCGGCGCAAAGCTGCCGCCCAGTCACACTCCAGGCGTTCTGTCGACAGCGTCCACCAGACCTCAACCAGCGTGGCGTGTGCGCGCAGGTAGTCAATGTGCCAGTACAGATGTTTGGAGTCAGTTCGACTATGGCGACGCAGCCGGCCAGCCAACCCGTTTAACGCACTCCCCACGTACAGGTAGTAGCCGGACTTCAGGTCAAGCGCTCCAAGGGCACCAACGACAGCCCGCGTGGGTTGAGCTAAGAGCAGTACCAGGATATACGTACCCGGCGCTCCACGCTCAGTGTCCAACAGGGGAATATCCATGCTCGCCAGATGTCAGTGATCAGTCATCAGTAATGAGATTCTGTTCCCTGATCACTGATCACTGTTCCCCGGCTTCCCACGTCACATCGCCGCAGAGGTTCACCGGCTGTTCCCGCGATGCAAACTTCTGATACTCTGCCTTTGCCTGACCGATAGTTACGGAATCGCCGTGACCCGGATAGACTACTGTTTCATCTGGCAGAGCAAAAAGCTTCTGTGTGACCGTTTCGAGGATCTGCTGGAAGTCCTCCGGCGTGTCGGTGTGACCCGGCCCACCAGGGAAGAGTACATCACCACCAATCAGATCACTCCCGGCCAAAAAACTCATGTGACCGGGCGCATGGCCCGGAGTTTCGATCACGCGAATCTCGTGTACACCCAGGCGCACCACATCGCCGTCGTGAAGTTCCTCATCCAGCATGACCGCGAGCGGGCCGGCGCTGTCTGGATGCGCCGCCACATGTGCTCCCGTCGCCCCCACCACGGCTGACACTGCACCGATATGGTCGGGATGAGTGTGGGTCAGAAGAATTCGCTGGACTGGTAGGCCAGTCGTGGCTGACAAAATTGCGACAGCATCTGCGCCTGGGTCGACAACAATACAATTCCTGCTCTCATGGTCAACCAGCACAAATGCGTTCATCGGCCAGGGACCGACAACGACTTTGCGAATCTCGAACGAGGTTTCATTTGACATGGAGATCACCTCTCGACTGCCCGGCCACTGATAGCGATACAGGTTCTGGGCGCTCAATTCTAGCCAGAGTCACATCTTCCAGGGGGACATCGAATACTGCGGCGAAATACTTCGCCACGGCCGACCGGACAGCCCCCATGTCGACAGGTTCACCAAGGACCTGTCGCATGCCAGTGGTACCCTTATCGTCCAAGCCACACGGCACGATGAGGTCGAAATGGGGTATGATGGGATCAACGTACAGAGCGAAACCGTGGTAGGACACCCACTCCTCGATCCGCGCACCAATGGCGACAATCTTGTCGTTGCCGACCCACACGCCGGTGTCGACACCGGTGCGCGCTTCGGCAATGATTCCGAAGTCTGCCAGCGTGCGTACCAGAACTTTCTGCAAGGAGCGTATGTACCAACCCACATCTTTGCGATAGTTGCGCAGGTTCAGAATCGGGTAACCCATGAGTTGGCCTGGGCCGTGGTACGTGACATCGCCGCCGCGCTCGACACGACGAACCTGAAAGCCCAATTCGTCGAGTAGCTCAGGGGCTGCGATGATGTTGGTTTCGTCCGCCTGCCGGCCCAGGGTGATCACAGGCTCATGCTCCGCCAGGATCAAAACGTCGTCCAGTTGGCCATTCTTCCGGGCTTCAACAATCCGATGCTGCAACTCCAGGCCTTCATCATACGAAAGCAACCCAAGGTTCAACAAATACATCACTACATCTCCCTATTGGCGACCTCCGATGATCGGTCGTGCACAAGAGTAAATTATGCAATGAGTTCTCCACGACCGCTCTGATGTTGACTACGGTGAATTCGGTACAGTGGTCGCCTCCGCCTGAACGACTACCGCCGCACCAGTGACGCCGACTGGTATCGCCTGTCCATTCACGTCTGACAGACTTACATCCGCATCCAGATCTGTGGAACCAGATGACATTGCCTCGAAGCTAAAGGATGCCAGCGTGCCCGACCCCGAAGGGTAAGGCCCCGGCCGCAGCACAATTGCCCCGATGGTTGCGATGCCGGCACTATTGTCCACCTCCGGGCCGGCAACGAACACAGATCCGCCGGTGCTGGCAAGAAGACCGCCGTTACTCGCGTCCCGAACCACGACAATCGCCGGATCAAAGCGCAGTTCGACCTGATAGCCGGCCAGGTCCACAGCACACGAGATCAATACACTTATCGTAAACACATCACCCTGCGTCGCAAGCTGAGCGACTGGCCCAAGACGGACGCTGGCCGATAGACACGGATTCGGCGTAGCTGGTCTCGGAGTCGGCCGGGGCGGTGGCGCCGGGCTCGGCGTCGGAGGCAGCGGTGTAGGTGTCGGGCGCGAGGTGGGTGTCGGCGGCCGCACCACCGGTGTAGATGAGGGAACTGCGCTCTGCGTAGCCGTCACTCGGACTGAACGCAACGTCTTCGTTGGCGTCGGTGAGCCGATTAGTGCTGCCATGGATGTGGCTGTGACTTCCACAATAGGCGTACCAGTTTCCGCGTCGACGACGGGCGTACCCCTGCCTGATGGGGCCGCCGCCGTCATAGTCTGAAGCAGCGACTGCTGATCATCTACAGTTGGTGTTGTTATAGGTTCTGGCGTTGTGGTCGGCGTCGCCGTTTCCACAGCCGTCGGCGTCGGTGTCTGTTCAGACACACTTGGCCGATTCAACTGCTGAAAAACGGCGTAGATCAAGAACAATATTACGCCGAGAGAAACAACGAACTTTATGTTCTTGGATAGCTGGGCATAGCAACCCTTACGCGGTATCTCGGGCAAGTTGAATTCGAACTTATCACGTCCGATGAGATCCTCAGCCTGGACGTCACTTTGATCGAAATCAATGCCACCTGAACGCCGTGGCGGCTCCGCTATGTTGTCCATCATCTTCCCTTTCGCCGGGGCAGGGTTCCGTCTGAGCCAGATACAGGATTAAGGTAGAGAAGACCGATCAATCAGGTCTTTATCTCCGTCTCTATCGGTTACTTGCTCAAACGGACGGCGCCGGCATCTGTTTTGATGCCCGGAAGCTTGAAGCGCCATCTTGTAGGAGCGGGGCCGGCCTCGCTCCTACCTCATGTTCAGGTTCCGAGTACGGAACCAACAAAGTTGCGCTGGCCTCGGACAAAGGTTTCAATGTCCATTGTCCGTTTGCCGGCCAACTGTACCTTCTCTAACAGCACCGCACCTTCGCCGGCCACCACCGCCAAACCGAGGTCAGTCTCGACCACTGTGCCGGGCGGGGCGTCGGCAGCCGCAACGTCAATAGCCTGAGCTTGCAGCAGCTTTAACACCCGCGCGTCGAAATAAGTATACGCGCCGGGCCATGGTTGATAGGCGCGAGTCATGCGCGCAATCCGCGCAGCCGGCTGACTCCAATTGATCTCGCCGTCCTCCTTTTTCAGCATATACGCATAGGTGGCCGCAGTGTGATCCTGCGTCTGGGGCTGGATTTCGCCGGCCACCCACTGGGGCAACGTCTCAACCAAAAGGTCGGCGCCCACCTCAGCCAGACGTTCAGACAGCGTCGCCCGAGTATCGACAGGTCGGATGGGTGTGATTCGCTGGGCCAGGATTGGGCCGTGATCCATCTCTTCGTCCATCAGCATGATTGTGACGCCTGTCACATCTTCGCCGTTAAGAATCGCTGCAGCAACCGGGGCTGCACCCCGATACTTGGGTAACAACGAAGCGTGAACGTTGATACAGCCAGCCGCTGGGATTTCCAACACGTCAGCCGGCAGAATCAGTCCATAGGCGGCCACAGCGATAACGTCCGGTTCCAGATTGCACAGGATTTGGATCATCTCAGCATTCTTACGCAGACGACGGGGTTGCAATACTGTTATGTCATTGTCGAGCGCAATCCTCTTCACCGGCGACTTGGTTGGCGCGCGTCCACGACCAGCCGGCCTATCTGGCTGTGTGACAACTGCCACGACATCAAAGGCCTCACCATCGACCAGCCGCTGCAGCGACGGCACCGAGAACGCTGGCGTTCCCATGAAAACGACTCGAATCTTCATCCCACGTATTCTAGCATAGATTATGTAGTCTTGCAAGCCCGCCGGCCGTCCACAGATTAGAAAATTTATAGGTCATATAGTTTGACGTTGGAGGTTGAACAGACCGTGGGACAACACCTAACGACCAACCTCCAAACGTCAGCCTTTCTTCCTACAACTTTCAACCGTTCAACATTGCCAGACCACCCAGCTTGCTCTATAATAGGCTGCATGAGTCACGAGACACGCACAAGAACGAGCCACTATCGCTGGGAAATGACGCCGCCGGCACCATCGGCTCATTTGGAGGAATTGGGCATACTAGACCCTCTAGTGGTACAGCTCCTCTTCAACCGTGGGCTGGTCGAACCGCATGAGATCCAGGCCTTTTTGGAAGGCGCACACCAGGATGATAATCCATTCCGACTGCGCAGCATGAACGAGGCCGTCACCAGGATTCGGCAGGCCATTCGCCAGAGGGAAAGCATCGCTATCTACGGCGACTTCGACGTCGATGGCGTGACCTCCACCGCCCTGCTGATTGAGGTACTGAGAACCCTAGGCGCAGATGCTGTGCCCTATATTCCCCATAGAATCGAGGAGGGATATGGACTCAACACAGATGCGCTGGACAAGCTATCCAGTCAAGGAGTCAACCTGATCATCACTGTCGACTGTGGCGTTCGGGCGGTGGAGGAAGTGATCCATGGCCGGCGACGGGGGATGGACTTGATCATTACCGACCATCATGAGCCCCCTCAAGAGCTGCCGCCAGCCCTAGCCCTCATCAATCCCAAGCAGCCGGGGTGTCGTTACCCTTACAAAGACCTGCCCGGTGTCGGTCTCGCCTTCAAGCTCGCCCAGGCGCTGCTGCGGGTGGAAAGCCGCGTCGCTATGGGAACTGCACGCAGGGAGATTGCTGAAGAAGGTTTGCTCGATCTGGTTGCGCTGGGTGTTGTGGCCGATCTCGCCCCGCTTCTAGGTGAGAATCGGGCGCTAGTACGCAGGGGCCTGGCTGTTCTAAATCAAGCAGACCGCATCGGCGTGCGCGCTCTCATGGACGTGGCCGGCGTGCAGCCTGGCCACGTCGGCGCTGAAACCATCGGCTACGTGCTAGGACCTCGGATAAACGCGGCTGGCCGGCTGGACCATGCGATGTTGGCCTACCGGCTGCTAGTCACACGTGAACCCGAGGAGGCAAGGCAACTGGCGGAAAAGCTAGACACTCGGAACCGCGAGCGACAGGCGCTCACTAAAGTGGTGCTGGAACAGGCACTGGCTCAAATCGAGGGAATGGAGACCGATTACTTCCTCATGGTTGGGGGTGAAGATTTCGCACCAGGTGTCGTCGGGCTGGTGGCCAGCCGGCTGACAGAGCAGTTCTACCGACCCTCGCTGGTACTGGAAATCGGTGACGAGACAAGCCATGGGTCTGCACGCAGCATCCCAGACTTTAACGTCATCCAGGCGCTGGACGAGGTGGCGGACCTGCTGATCAAGCACGGAGGACATGCCATGGCGGCCGGCCTGACAGTGGCAACGGACAAGTTGCCGGAACTCCGCGCCCGCTTGACCGAAATCGCTCGGCGCAGGCTGGCTGATGTAGACCTTGTACCAGCCCTATCCATTGATGCCGAATGGCCGCTTGCCCAGTTGACGCCACAGACATTCCACATTCTCACCGAGCTAGAACCTTTCGGCGTGGGCAATCCGGCGCCGCTGCTCATGGCTAGAGACGTCTCGCTCCGCAGCTATGCGGTCGTAGGGGATGAAGAGAACCACCTTCGGCTCAAGCTGCAACAAGATCGCATCGTCTGGGATGCCATGGCCTTCCGCCAAGGTCACTGGGCAAACAACATACCAGAGCGCATCGACATCGTTTACACGCCGCAGATCGACGTCTGGAACGACCAGGTGCGGCTTCGACTCGACGTCAAGGATATGCGACCACATGCAATCTAAGCAATTCAATTCCATCAGGGCTTTCATCATTGACATGGATGGGGTGCTGTTTCGAGGACAAACGCGCTTGCCTGGCGCCCGAACCTTTCTGGAGACCTTGCAACGCGAATCTGTGCCCTACGTATTACTTACAAACAACTCCACGCTCACTGCGGGGCAGTACGTGGACAAGCTAAACCGGATGGATATAGAGGTACCTCACGACCGCATAATGACATCAGCCATTGCGACGGCCAAGTACCTGGCCGGCCAGACCAAACCCGGAACACGGATGTACATGATTGGTATGGATGGGCTGGCGGAAGCTCTGCGCGCCGAGGGCTTCGTGCTGACTGACAAAGCCCCGGAATATGTGGTGGTCGGTCTTGATACAAACGTCACATATCGGGAACTGTGTATCGCCTCGCTGGCCATCCGGGCCGGCGCGAGCTTTGTAGGCACGAACCCCGATCTAACACTGCCAACCGAACGCGGGCTGGAGCCAGGGGCCGGCGCCATCCTGTCAGCCATCGAAGCCGCAACAGAAGTGCAGCCCAAAATCATAGGTAAACCACAGCCCGGGGCATTCGAGACGGCGCTAACGATGCTGGGGACTATGCCTTACGAGACCGCGATGATCGGCGATCGACTACAGACGGACATCGTCGGCGGAGCGAGTGCGGGCCTGCGAACACTGCTCGTCCTCACCGGCGCTACGTCCCCAGATGATCTGGCAGGCACTGAGGTTGAACTGGACATGGTCTTCGACAACCTGGAACAGGTTGTATCAACCTGGTCTGGAGATTAGGGGCACGAAAACTTGCGGTTCACTAGCTTCTATGGTAAGATTGTATTCGATTACTGTGTAGAATTTGGAGGAATGAGATGTTTTTCGATCCGTTGTATCTGATATTGACCATGCCGGCGCTTCTACTGGCTTTTTACGCTCAGTGGAAGGTCCGTTCAGCGTATGGGAAATACTCAAAGGTCCCCAATGAGCGCGGAGTCAGCGGCTATCAAGCTGCTCAGGAGCTCGTTCGGGAGAACGGACTTTACAGCGTTGAAATCGAAGGTGTGCAGGGCGAGCTATCGGACCACTACGATCCCAGGAGCAAAGTCTTGCGCCTGAGTCCAGGGGTAGCGAACGGTCGCTCCGTCGCATCTCTGGCCATCGTTGCCCACGAAGTCGGTCATGCTGTGCAGGATCACCAGGGATATGCCATGATGCGATTCCGTTCCAGTCTGGTGCCGGCGGCGAACATCGGCTCCAACCTGGGCATCTGGTTGGTTTTCGGCGGCATCATTTTCAACATGAGCGGTCTCGCCTGGTTGGGTATCGCCCTCTTTGGGGCCGCTGTGCTCTTCACGCTGGTGACGCTTCCGGTTGAGTTGAACGCCAGCAGCCGCGCCCTGGACATGCTGAAGAAAACCAATCTGCTGAGCCAGCACGACCTGAAAGGAGCGAAGAGCGTGCTCAGTGCGGCCGCTCTCACGTACGTGGCCGCACTCGCCCAGGCAATACTGCAACTGCTGTACTTCGTCATAATGCTCTCCGGCGGTCGCCGTCGAAGCTAAAGCTGCACTGACGATTCGCAGACCCGAAACCCACCGAACAGTAGACCAGGGATCGGGGCCGAGGCCGGCGATGCGCGGTCAGCCCCGATCTGCTGGTCTACTGATTGTATGAAGCCGGCAGGTCTATGAGCAACAAGCTTCATCTGTTCGATCTATCCCGCGCAGAGCTAGAAGCCTTCGTACAAACCCTCGGCGAACCGCGCTACCGGGCCGACCAGATTTGGACATGGTTGTATCGCCGGCTGGCCGCTAGCTTCGACGAGATGACGAACTTGCCCATGGCCATGCGGGAACGGCTGGAGGACATCGCAAGCATCCACACCCTCGTGCCGGTAGCCGAAACGACTTCGCAGGCGACGCCGGCCCGGAAAACCCTGTTCCAATTGGCGGACGGCGAGAGCGTTGAGGCGGTATTGATGCACTATCTGCCCGGCGATCCCGACTACCGCAGCGAGACCGCCGGCGAACCGCTGGATGGGGTCAATGGCCATGCTCAGGGGCGGCACACCGCGTGCATTTCCACCCAGGTCGGCTGCGCCATGGGCTGTGTTTTCTGTGCGACGGGGCAGATGGGGCTGATGCGCCAGATGTCAGCAGGAGAGGTCATTGAGCAGGTGGTATATTTGGCCAGGATGTTAGAGAACGAGGGCCAGCGACTCACCGGCCTGGTGTTCATGGGCATGGGGGAACCCATGGCCAACTGGCCGGCTACCTGGCAGGCTGTCGAGACCCTTAATGACAGTGATGGCTTCAACATGGGTGCGCGGCGCATGACCATCTCGACGGTGGGACTGGCGCCGGGCATTCGCCGGCTGGCGCGGGCCGGCCTCCAGGTGCGACTGGCAGTGTCGATCCACGCGTCGGACGACGAGCTACGCAACCAACTGGTGCCCATCAACGCGCAATACCCGCTAGGCGAGGTTATGGACGCCTGTCGCGAATATCTGGCGCTCACGAATCGGCGCATCACCTTCGAGTATGTGATGATCGATCACGTAAACGATTTTCCGGAGCACGCCGCAGCGCTGGCCGGCCTGATTCGGGACATGCTGTGTCACGTCAACCTGATTCCGCTCAACCCGACGTCCGGTTCCGACATGCGGCCGTCGTCGTACGCCCGCTGTCTGGCGTTTCAGAGCGTGCTTAGGCAGCACGGCATCCCAACCACGCTGCGCGTCCGACGGGGGACGGATGTGCAGGCCGGCTGTGGGCAACTCCGCACGCGCGTGGATGAGGGGCTTGTCGGACAGACAATTGGGATCGAGCAGGAAACATGGAACGAGAGCATCATGGTGAGACCACTCGGCTGCTCGAACACCGCTTGAAGCACGATCATGGACATTGAAGAGATTAAAGCCAAAGTCCGCGCCAATCAGTATGTCTATAGCCATCACGCGGAAATTGAGCGTCAAGCAGATAAATTGACGTTTGGCCAAGTTGAAGAAGCCTTGCTGAACGAATGTAATTTCTGTGGCAGTGAGCAATATGAAGAACGTCGAATCGATTATCTCTACAGCCACAAAGGCAAATACCTGCTGGTTCCTAACACGCCGGTTGAGATTTGCCTCAACTGCGGAATGGTTTACTATGATGCCGCCGTTCTCAAAGAAATCGAGCGGCGCTTCTTCGCCATTCAGTGTGAGGCTGAACAACCGGATCGCTACATTCAAGTGCCGGCGAAGGCCTACGCCTAGGTCGTGTGTCAATACTCTGCCAACGAAAAGGCCGGCGGATGTGCCGCTGCTAGAGCCGCACATCCCCAGTTGCAATCCGATAGTCCAGGTTCTTCAGACACTTCATGCAGATATGAATACGACGCTTACGACCTTCAACATGGATGGTCTTCTTCTGTACGTTCGGCTTAAACTGCCGCTTCGTGTGCCGCATCGAGTGACTGACGTTGTGACCGAACTGTGGCCCTTTGCCACACACTTCACATTTTGCCATACTATTCACCCCCTTTACGCAAGGGTCAATATTACCACAGGCTTGCTGTTTTGACAAACCTGTTTAAGAGGGAAGAACATGCCAGGTGAGCAAACCCAATTCGGAAAAATTGAAATCTCGCCGGCGGCTGTGGCGGCGCTGGCCAGCCAGGCCGTCCTGACCTGTTACGGCGTTGTCGGCATGTCGTCGCCTAGCCTGCGATACGGTCTGGCAGAGATTTTAGGGCGCGAAAACTACCGGCGTGGCGTTCAGGCTCGGTTGATTGAAGACGAAATTGTCATTGACCTGTATGTAGTACTTGAATACGGCACCCGGATTTCTGAAGTTGCCCAGAACATCATGCACAATGTAAAATATGCCGTCGAACATGCCCTGGGCATTCCTGTCGCCAGTGTGAATGTCCATGTGCAGGGACTGAGAGTTAGTTGAGGGAGTTGAAAGAGTCGCTGAAAAATGAATGGAGCTAGCGATGCCTGAGGCAGTTGGTCAGCGGAAGGCCGACGGCACGATGATACCACTCCAGGCTATCAGTCGTCGCACCTGCGACGGTCAGGAACTGAAGCGCCTGGTCGGTGCCGGCACGGCATGGCTGGAAAAGAACGCCGCACGCGTCAATGCCCTCAACGTGTTTCCGGTTCCCGATGGCGATACCGGGACCAACATGCTGCTGACCATGCAAGCAGCCATGGCTGAAATCGCTACTAATCCTTCCCACCACGTAGGCGAGATAGCGCGGGGTATCTCCCAGGGTGCACTCATGGGCGCGCGCGGCAATTCCGGTGTAATACTGTCCCAGATTCTGCGAGGTTTCTCACGCGCACTAGAAGAAACGGATGCTTTCACGACTTATGGCTTCGCCATTGCACTCAGAGAAGGGAGCAACACGGCGTACAAGGCGGTCACAAACGCCGTCGAGGGTACTATTCTCACAGTGATCCGAGAAGTCGCAGATGAAGCTGAAGCCTCCGTCAAGCACACAGACGATCTCATGACTATGCTTGAACGCGTCGTTGAAGCTGCTGATGAAGCGGTCGAAAAGACACCAAGCTTGTTGACTATACTGCGCGACGCCGGAGTAGTCGATGCCGGCGGTCTGGGACTCCAGCTCATCTTCGAAGGGGCGCTCCGCTACATGCGCGGTGAACCATTGGAGATTGCAATACCAATGGAAGCAACTCAAGTCGCCGATGTTCCTCCGGCCGGCATCGCGGAAATGGCGTATGGCTATTGCACGGAATTCGTTCTCCAGGGGCCAAAGCTCGACTACGAACAGGTCAAACAGGACCTGCTACAGATGGGGGACTCTGCCCTAATCGTCGGCGACGAGTATCTAATTCGCGTTCACATCCACACATTCCGCCCCGGCCAGGTGCTGGACTACGCGACCGAGCGCGGCACTTTGCACAAAATCAAGATCGACAATATGCAGGAGCAGCATGAGCACTTCGTAGGACTTGAGCTCACAGAGGCAGAGACGGATGTCCCAGAAGCGAAGGCGATGACCACAACAGTCGCAGTCGAAGAACTGAGTGGCATTGCTGTCATTGCTGTCGTGCCCGGTCCGGGTCTGGAAGATGTCTATAAGAGCATGGGCGCCAGCGCGGTTATCAGAGGCGGCCAGACTATGAACCCGAGCACCCAAGAAATGCTCGAAGCCATCGCATCCGTGAACAGCGATCAGATTATCTTGCTGCCAAACAACAAGAATGTGCTCATGGTGGCCGAACAGGCGGTCGAACTTGCGGATCGTGAGGTGCGGGTTGTCCCCACGCATACGGTTCCGCAGGGGATCGCTGCACTGCTCGCCCTTAACTACCAGGCCGGCCTGGACGAAAACACCGAAGCCATGGCTCGCGCTCTGCACGACATTCAGACCGGCGAGGTTACACGCGCCGTGCGCTCCGTTCGGATCAACGGGGTAGATGTCGAAGAAGGCGCGGTCATTGGCCTGGTCAACGGCCAACTGGTGGCATGCAACAACGACACGGACGACATGGTCCTGACCGTTCTCGACCACACGGGCGCCGACCAGTACGAAATCATCACCCTATTCTACGGTGAAGATGTCAGCCCCGAGCAAGCTGAGGCAGTTGGCCAACGAGTTCGGGAGACCTATCCGGCGCAGGAAGTAGAAGTTGTCTCTGGCGGCCAGCCGTACTACCATTATATCCTATCTGCAGAGTAGTTAACAGGTCCGGGTGGGGCACTCTAGAGCACGAAAATGCGACATAGTCTCGAATTATGTGCCTGGCAAGTTCCCGCTCGCGCC
>JBHHXF010000029.1:0-16954 GCA_046756905.1 Anaerolineae bacterium
CCAGCACAATTCTACCACAAAGCCAGGGGTGAATGCCAAAGGGCCTGACCGAGGGAAGCAGGAACTGGCCTACCCCCGTTCGCCGAAGAGCCTGCCCTGAGCGCGTCGAAGGGTCTCCGACCGAGGCGCAAGCACGGCCTCGGTCAGGAGACCTCGCCGAACGCCGGGACCTCACCAAACACGGGCTAGCCCCCTGTAATGTAGGGGCGAGGCAGGTCGGAGAGGGGGATCGTTTGCCGAACGGACCTTCATTCCGACCTGCCTCGCCCCTATGGACCTTCACTCCGACCTGCCTCGCCCCTACTCGCCCCTACGTGCCATTCAACAGGCCATATTCCACGCTATCCACCAGCGCGCGCCAACTGGCTTCGATGATGTTGGTGGATGCACCCACGGTGCTCCAACGCCTGAGACCGTCGCTGGTGTCTATGAGTACGCGGGTCTTGGCCGCTGTGCCGGCCTCGCCATCCAGAATGCGCACCTTGTAGTCGTCTAGATGGAACTTCTCCAACTGGGGATAGAAAGGCAGGAGGGCCTTGCGCAACGCCGCATCAAGGGCGTTGACCGGGCCGTTCCCCTCTGCCGCTGTGTGGACCACCTCGTCGCCGATGCGGACTTTCACCGTGGCTTCTGCCACCAGCCCCCGGCCGGCCCGATGCTCGACGACAGTCAGGAAGTCTACCAGCTCGAAAGGCGGTTTGTAGCCGGCCTGTGTACGGCGGAGCATCATCTGGACCGACGCCTCAGCGCTCTCGAAGGTAAAGCCTTCGTTCTCCAGCTCCTTAATCTGCTCCAGCACCTGGACGGCCGACTCCTTGTCAAGGTCATCGAGACCGTATTCGCCGGCCTTGTACAGGATGTTGCCGCGACCTGAGAGGTCTGAGACAAGAACCCGTTTCTCATTCCCCACCAACAACGGATCGATGTGCTGATAGCTGTCCTCATTGCGCATGACAGCCGCAACATGTATTCCACCCTTGTGAGCGAAGGCGCTTCCGCCAACATACGCCTGCCGATGATCGTGTGCCAGGTTAGCCAGCTCGCTCACGTAGCGCGATGTCTCGGTGAGCTTGCGCAGTTGCTCGTCGGTGATGCAATCGACGTTCATCTTGAGCTTCAGATCGGGGATGATGGCGCACAGGTTGGCGTTGCCCACGCGCTCGCCGTAGCCGTTCATCGTACCCTGGACGTGGACAGCGCCGGCCCGCACCGCGGCCAAGGTGTTGGCCACGCCAACACCGCTGTCGTCATGGGCGTGCATCCCCAACGGCACGTCGATCTGCCGGCCTACGGCTTGCGTGATTTCCTCGATCTCCCACGGCAGGGAACCCCCGTTGGTGTCACACAACACGATGACGTCGGCGTGGCCGGCCTGCGCAGCGTGGAGTGTCTCCAGCGCATACTCCGGATCGGCCCGATAGCCATCGTAGAAATGTTCTGCGTCGTAGACGACCAACTTATCGTGCGCTTTGAGGTATGCCAGGCTGTCCTGGATCATGCTGAGGTTTTGATCCAGCGTGGTCCGCAGCACGTCGTACACGTGCAACGTCCACGTCTTGCCGACCACCGTGGTCACGGGCGTCTCAGCATCGAGCAGCGCCTTGAGGTTCGGGTCGTCTTCGGCCGCCAGGCTGGACCGCCGGGTCATGCCGAAGGCAGCCACTTTCGCGTTTTTCAAATCCAGGTCTCTGGCTCGCTCGAAGTAACCGACGTCGCGCGGGTTAGAGCCCGGCCAGCCGCCCTCGATATAGTGGACGCCGAGCTCGTCTAGCTTGAGGGTAACACGGAGCTTGTCCTCTACGGAGAAGGCAACGCCCTCCCCCTGCGTGCCATCACGCAACGTGCAGTCATAAATCTCAACGGTACTCATGATCGCCTCCTTATGTTTTGTTGATCTTGCCGAGACCTTTAGGGTTTCCAAAAAACCCTAAAGGTCTGGGCGTTTCCTTGAACTGAGGGGCGATCATGCGCCCGGCGCACGCCGCCCCTCTCAGGGCGGGCGCGCGCCCACCCCGTCAGCCGATAATGCCAATAATGTCCAGGCAGGGGTCGATGGCAGCTGCCATCACTCCATTGCAGATTGCAGACCTGTCCTGAGCGGCGTCCTGAGCCTGTCGAAGGGCCCAGTCGAAGGGTTGCGGATTGCAGATTGCAGAACTGCGGCTGCCTGACGACCTGTGCATGTCATTCATATCGATGCACTCAGTCGTTATAATGTCCCATCAACGCCCACACGAGCCAATCGACGGCTCGGCTGTCGGGTGCCTTTTTGTCGGCGTCGGCCGTCGCAGCTTGTGGGGTCAGTAGACGCCCGTCCCGGGTAAATGCGGAATCCCAGGGCGCCATGTTTCGGTATGTCGCCGGCAAGACCCGATCACCATCACAATCTGGACACGGAATGTATTTCTCTTCAACACGCACGATACCAGACCCTCCTCTCTTGATCACTGTTCACTCAATGTCAGTAAGTTAAGCCAGAGAGCCGTCGAATGAATTCGCCCCTTCGACAGGCCCTTCGACAGGCTCAGGACGCCGCTCAGGACGTCGCGTCTGACACCGAAAAGACCCCTCAGGGTCTTCATCCAGTGCCTGAGGGCACTTTTCAGTTTCAGCCAAGGATTTCCAATCCTTGGCTTGAGATCTTAACTTACTGACATTGACTGATCACTGTTCACTGTTCACTATCCACTGACACTACGCCATCACCGTCCGAACCCGCGCCGGGTGACTCTCCTCGTATGCTTCGATATGCGGCATCTGCTGGAGCAGGTAGCCCAACTGGTCGACGCCTTCGAGCAGACAGCGCTTGCTGAAGCCGTCGATGGGAAACTGGACGGATCGGCCATTGGGCAGAGACAGCGTCTGCGTAGCCAGATCGATCGTCACCTCGGTTGCCGGCTGCTGTTCTACGAGATTTAGTAGCTCTTGATGTGTCCCCTCGTCCACAATGACCGGCAGCAGGCCGTTCTTCAGCGAGTTGTTGCGGAAGATGTCCGCAAACGAAGTGCTGATGACGGCTCGGAAGCCCCCGCCGAGCAACGCCCATGGCGCATGCTCGCGTGAGCTACCGCAGCCGAAGTTATCGCCGGCCAGCAGAATTTGCCGGCCCTGCATCCCTGGCCGGTTCAGCACAAAGTCCGGCTTCGGGGTCCCATCCTCGTTGTAGCGCCAGTCGGCGAAGAGGTTGTCCCCCAGGCCGACCTTATCTGTCCCCTTCAGGAACCGGGCAGGGATGATCTGGTCTGTATCAACGTTTTCGTTGGGCAGGGGAACGATTCTGCTGGTTAGGGTTGTGAATGGTTGCATGAGTGTTATCCTATTGCGTACTGCGTACTGCGTACTGCGTATTGCGTCGCTCTACTCCTACGCAGTACGCACTACTCCTCACTTCATCAACGTCCGCACGTCCGTCACAGCCCCCATTACCGCGCTTGCTGCTGCCGTCAGCGGGCTGGCCAGGAACGTGCGACCGCCCGGACCCTGCCGGCCCTCGAAGTTGCGGTTGCTGGTGCTGAGCGAGTACTGGCCCGGCTCAAGCATGTCGCCGTTCATGGCTATACACATGCTGCAGCCGGCCTCCCGCCACTCGGCGCCGGCTGCCTGGAAGATGCGGTCCAGCCCCTCGGCTTCGGCCTGTTTCTTGATCTGCTCCGAGCCCGGGACAACCAACATCCGAAGGCCGTCCTTCACCTTGCGGCCGTTGAGCACGCCGGCTGCCAGGCGCAAGTCGCTGATGCGCGAATTAGTACACGAGCCGATGAACACCACGTCCACCGGTTGCCCCACCATCGCCTGGCCAGGCCGGAGGTCCATGTAGTCCAGAGCTTTGACCAACGCACGGCGCTGGATGGCATCTGCGATGGAGTCCGGGTCCGGGACGCGAGCTGTGATGGGCATACCCATTCCTGGGTTCGTGCCATAGGTGATCATAGGCTCTAAAGCGCCGGCCTCCAAAGTCATCGATTTGTCGTATGCGGCGCCCTCATCGGTGGGCAGCCGGCGCCACGCCTTCACAGCGCGGTCCCAGGCTGCGCCCTGCGGCGCATAGGGCCGGCCGGCCAGGTACTCGAAAGTGGTGTCGTCGGGGGCAACCATGCCAGCCCGTGCGCCACCTTCGATGCTCATGTTGCAGATGGTCATCCGCTCTTCCATTGACAGACCGCGGATCGTGCTGCCCGTGTACTCAAACACATGTCCGGTACCCCCACCGATGCCGATTTTTTCGAGTAGAGCCAGGATGACGTCCTTGGCTGACACACCCGGCTGCAACTGCCCATCAATCCTCATCTCGAAAGTCTTGGGTTTGGACTGAAGGAGACACTGGGTTGCCAGCACATGTTCCACCTCGCTGGTCCCGACGCCGAAGGCCAGGGCGCCGAAAGCGCCGTGGGTGCTGGTGTGGCTGTCGCCGCACACGATGGTCATGCCCGGCTGTGTGAGGCCCAGTTCCGGGCCGATGACATGCACGATACCCTGGTGTGGGCTGCCGATCCCGTGCAGGGGGATGCCAAACTCCTCGCAGTTTTCCTCGAATTTGCGAATCTGTGCCTCTGCCATCTTGTCCAAAATCGGGAGGGAGCGGTCGTGTGTAGGAACGCTGTGGTCAATCGTCGCGGCTGTCCTGTCGGGCCGGCGCACCCTCAGCCCCTTCTCGCGCAGGCCCTGGAAGGCCTGGGGCGACGTCACCTCGTGCACCAGGTGCATGTCAACATACAACACTGACGGGATACCCGGCTCTTCGACCACGACATGGCAGTCCCAGATTTTCTCGAAAAGGGTTTGTGGTTTGTTCGTTGTTGAAGTCATTGTCATTGTTCGGTTGTGAATCTAGCCAGGAACTCGGAGGAGCTTAGGGGAACTCAGGAGAACTCAGAGGAACTCAGAGGAACTTAGGGGAATTCAGGGGAACTTGCGAGATGCGAAAACCTGTTTCTCTACAGTTCCCCTTTTTCCCTTTTCCTCTTTTTCCTTTTCCCTTTTTCCCTTTTTCCCCTTCGTTCCAGTTTTAGGCCGGCACTGCTGCTGCCGGCTGGTCTACCATTGCCTCCACCGCCGGCTCCGCCTTGGCGGCCGTTGCTTCAGCAGCCTGTGCCGCCACCATCTTGTTGAGGGCGTTCACGTACGCCTTGGCGCTGGCGACGATGATGTCGGTATCAGCGCCATGGCCGCTGTAGACCGGACCTTCCGGATTGCCGCCCTCCGGTATCAGCCGGACCATCACCTCGCCCAGGGCGTCGATGCCCTCAGTCACGGCGTTTACTGAGAACTCGAGCAGCGTGTTGGGTGCGCCAACGCACTTGGATATCGCTTTGAAAGCCGCATCAACGGGACCAGTACCGACAGCAACCTCGATGCACGCGCCACCGTCCGGCTTGCGCACACGAACCGTTGCCGTGGGCATGCCGGGCCGGCCACAGGTGACTTGCAGGTCCTCGATCTGGAAGATCTCCGGCGGTTGGTAGAACTCGTCGGCGATGATAGCCAGGATGTCGTGATCGCTCACGTTCTTCTTCTTGTCAGCCACGCGCTTCATGCGATCAAAGGCCTGGTTCACCTCGTCATCCGACAGCTCGTAGCCCAGTTCGTGCAGGCGGACGCGGAATGCGTGCCGGCCGGAGTGCTTGCCCAGCACCAGCCGGCTCTTGGGAATACCGACGGTTTCGGGCCGCATGATCTCGTAGGTGGTGTGGTGCTTCAGCATGCCATCCTGGTGAATACCAGCCTCGTGGGCAAAGGCATTCGCTCCGACGATGGCTTTGTTGGGTTGGACCGGCATACCGGTGTAGGTGCTGACCATCCGGCTGGCGCGCGAAATCTGGGTCGTATCGATGTTCGTGCGCATGTCGTAGAAATCGCGCCGCGTGTGGATCGCCATGACGACTTCTTCCAGCGAGCAGTTGCCGGCCCGCTCGCCGATGCCGTTGATTGTACACTCCACCTGGCGCGCGCCGGCCTGGACGCCGGCCAGTGCATTCGCCACCGCCAACCCCAGATCGTTGTGCGTGTGAACCGAGACGACCACGTTCTCTGCCCCCGGTACCCGCCGGAAGAATTCGCCGATGACCCGATCGCCATATTCGTCAGGTGTAGTATACCCGACCGTATCGGGGATGTTGATGGTGGTGGCGCCGGCCTCCACTGCCACAGCCAGCGCCTGGTAGAGGAAGTCCGGGTCGGTGCGGCCGGCATCCTCGGGGCTGAACTCCACGTCGCCGCACAGGCTGCGCGCCAGCGTTACCATGTCGTGAATCTGTTGCAGGCACTGCTCGCGGGTAATGCGCAGCTTGTGTTCCAGATGGATGTCCGAGGTTGCTAGAAACGTGTGGATGCGCGGCTTGGCTGCCGGCTTCACGGCGTTCCAGGCGCGGTCGATGTCCTTTTTCACTGCTCGGGCCAGGCCGGCGATTACCGGGCCGTCCGGTGTGCCGACTTCGTCGGCGATGCGGCGCACAGCCTCGAAATCGCCCGGCGAGGCAATGGGAAAGCCGGCTTCGATAATATCAACTCTCAGGCGTGCCAGTTGCTTGGCAACTTCCATCTTCTCCTGAATGGTCATCGTTGCACCGGGCGACTGCTCGCCGTCGCGCAACGTCGTGTCGAAAATCAACACCGTATCCATGATGGTATCCTTCCTTTCTGTTTCGGTATGCGTTGAAATGTCTCGAATTCGCCAATCTGTTAAGCTCACCAAGGCCATCGTCGGACACGGATATCACCCCCTTTCTGTGCATGGGTGCAGGGGAGCAGGGGAGCAAGGGCGAGTCGTTTTACCACGTCTCACCCTCGCCCCCGTGCATCCTGGCTCCCCGGCTTCTTTAGGACCCAGGGTGTAGGCTTGAAGATCATGTTGATAACTTACCGATGACATAGTCATAGGTCCGTTGCAACTCTTCTCCTGTCTCCCTGGGAAGATAATTGCACTCCACAACAAAGTCGAGCCAGGTCTGCGTTTCGGCAGCTTCTGCTTCAGCATCGTTCAACTTGCTGACAAACGCAGCCTCGTAACGCCGCTTACGCCAGGCCTCGGCAATATTCGTGCAGACCGACCGCGAAGCGCGTCGGATTTGATCCGTCAAGGAATACGTTTCCTCTCGAGGAAACCGCTTGGACACCTCGAAAATCCGCATCGCTGCCTCAAACGCCAACCTGTATACGTCCAATTCCTTGTGACTCCGAATCATCCTTCGTCCCCCCTTTATCTCAGCCTCTCAGCTCCTCAGGCTCCCCTGCTCCTCTGCTCCTCCGCTCCCCTGCACCTCCGCACCTCCGCTCCCCCGCTCCCCTGCTCCCCAGCACCCTTGCTCAACGCGCCAGCCGCTGCCAGATACTGGCCATCCAGCCGGCCCGGTCCGGCCCGCGAGCCCGGCCGTTCGGAGACTGAGAGCGCGGTCGGGTGAACACTGGATCCTGCTGCTCGGCTCTTACCCGCTCGACGATGCGGGCCATCGTTGCGACCGCTTCGACCGGGTATCGGCCACTCGCGGTTTCGCCCGACAACATCACAGCGTCCGTGCCGTCCAGGATCGCATTGGTGACGTCGCTCACCTCGGCGCGGGTGGGGCGCGGCGAGCGAGTCATGGAGTCCAGCATCTGGGTGGCTGTCACCACGGGCACGCCGGCCTCGTTGCACGTCCGAATGATCATCTTTTGAATGAGCGGGACCTCTTCCGGCGGCATCTCCAGGCCCAGATCGCCGCGCGCCACCATCACGCCGTCCGAGGCGGCCACTACGGAGTCCAGCTCCATTACCGCTTCTGGTGTCTCGATTTTGGCCATCACCTGGGGGCGTGGCCCGCCGGCGGCGTCGCGATGGATCAGCGCCTTCAACTGCTGCACTTCGCGCGCTGACCGGACGTACGACAGCGCCACCCAGTCCACCTGCTGCCGCACCACGAATTGCAGATCGCGCCGATCTTTGGGCGTTATGGCCGGGATGTCTAGGCTAGCCTGCGGCAGGTTGAGCCCCTTGTTCGACCGCAAGACCCCGCCCACCATGACCAGACACTCGACAGCGTCGGGAAAGGTTTCGATCACCTGCAATTCAAGCAGTCCGTCATCGATCAACACACAGTCGCCAGGGAGCACGGCTTCGGGCAACCCCTGGACCGGTACCGGAATCTCATCCGGTGTGTGGTCGCGGCGCGTGCTCAGGCGGACGGTGTCGCCCACCTCCAGCGGCACGCCCTGTCCATCCAGGTCCCCAATGCGCAGCTTAGCTCCTTGCAGGTCAGCCAGAATTGTCACCGGCCGGCCAACATCCGAGGCGGCCCGACTCACGTTCTCGATGGTCCGAGCATGGTACGCCTGATCGCCGTGGGACAGATTCAGCCGGGCGACCTCCATGCCGGCCTCAATGAGCGCACGCAGTGTTTCAAGAGACTGACTGGCCGGGCCAATGGTGGCAATGATCTGGACTTGCCGCGTCCTGTGCGGAGGTGCAGAGGAGCCGAGGTGCAGAGGGGCGATCATCAATCGCTCCTCCTCAATAGCAGCCAGGGAGTTGGCCGAGTGATCATGTTGACGAGTTTCCCAAGGACATTGTCGTAGCTCTGGCGCAATTCCGCACCGACTTCCGGTTGGAGATAACCGCACTCTACAGCGAAGCTGAGCCACGTTTGTGTTTCGGCACCTTCCGCCTCAGCATCGTTGAGCTTACTGATGAATGCCCCTTCATAGCGCCGCTTCCGCCAGGCTTCCGCGATGTTAGAACAGACCGACCTTGAGGAGCGCCTGATCTGGTCCGTCAAAGAATAGGTCTCCTCACGAGGGAATTGCTTGGATACCTCGAAGACCCGCATCGCTACCTCGAACGCCAACTTATACACGTCCAGTTCCTCATGACTTCGTATCATCTCTCCCCCCCTCTCGTAGGCTCCTTCTTTGCAGAGAAACAGTGGTGAGTGCTCCTCCGCTCCTCTGCTCCCTCAGCTCCCCTGCTCCTTATACCAGTCAGCCTGGTACCACGGCACCGTCTTGGAAGGGAGCCAGCCCATCATGCTTCGCAACTGCCGGCCCACCTGCTCGACGGGATGATCCATGTCCTGCCGGCGCCAGCGGTTGAAGTTGGGCCGGCCGGCCTTGTTCTCCTCGATCCAGCTCTGGGCGTAGGTGCCGTCCTGGATATCCTGGAGCATCTGCTGCATGGTTTTGCGCGTCTCTTCGCTGATGATCTTCGGCCCGCCGGTGTAGTCACCGTGTTCCGCTGTGTCGGACACCGAATAGCGCATGTAGGTCAGTCCACCCTCGTAAATCAGGTCAACGATGAGCTTGACCTCGTGGAGAACCTCGAAGTAGGCAACCTCGGGCTGATAGCCGGCACCCACCAACGTCTCGAAGGCAGCTTTGATCAGCGCCGAGATGCCTCCACAGAGGATTGTTTGCTCACCGAATAGGTCCGTTTCCGTCTCCTCAGCGAAGGTGGTCTCAATAACGCCAGCTCGTGCGCAGCCCAGGCCGGCGGCGTAGGCCAGCGCGTTCGCCATGGCCTCGCCCGAGGCATCCTGGTGGACAGCCATCAGGGCCGGCACGCCCTCACCCTCCTGGTACAGTTCCCGCAGGCGGTGGCCGGGCGACTTGGGCGCAATCATGCTGACATCCACGAATTTGGGGGGAACGATCTGCCCAAAGCGAATGTTGAAGCCATGGGCGAACATCAACGTATTGCCCGGCTCCAAACCGGGTTCAATGGCCTCCTGGTACACGCTTGGCTGGGACGGGTCTGGAATCAATATCATGATCACATCGGCTTGCTTTGCTGCGTCCGCCACGGTCGCTACCCGAAGGCCGGCTGCCTTGGCCGTGGGCCAGGACGAACTCCCCTCATACAACCCCACGACGACATCCACACCACTGTCCTGCAGGTTCAGGGCGTGAGCGTGTCCCTGGCTGCCATAGCCGATGACCGCCACCGTCTTGCCATCGAGCCGGCTAAGCTCCGCATCTTTGTCGTAGTAGACGTTTGCCACTGTGTGTCCTCCTCTTGCGTAGTTTGGTTAGGTGTGATGGCTAGATGGCTGGATGGCTGGTTGGTTGATCCGCCATCCAGCCATCTAGCTATTTTATGAGACGGACTTCAGCGCTGGCCGGCGGCCATTCATGGGCGGCACCCTTTCTTCGCCGCGCACCATGGCAACGCGACCAGTGCGTACCATCTCGATGATGCCAAAAGGCTGGAGCAAGTCGAGCATCGAGTCAATCTTGTCCTCGGAGCCCGTGATTTCCACGATGAGCGACGATTGACTTACATCCACGATCTTGGCCCGGAAAATTTCCGTGATCTGGCTGATCTCGGCCCGGGCGCCTGCGTCTGCCTTCACCTTGATGAGCGCCAGGTCCCGGGTCACTGTACGGTCCTGCGTGACATCGCGCACACTGATCACGTTTACCAGCTTGTTGAGGTTGGCCTCAACAATGTAGGCATCCGTTCCTCCGGCGCCGACGACAATTGTCATGCGGGAAACTCCAGGGACACTCGTATGCCCAACGGTCAGGCTATCGATGTTGAAGTTTCGCCGCCGAAACAGGCTGGCGACGCGGTTCAGCACGCCAGGCTTATCTTCGACCAGGGCTACCAGCGTTTGCTCTTCAGTCATGTCCAAAATCTCCTTTGGCTAATGGCCATCAGCCATCTGCTGTACGCCAGATTATATCTCCTGCAACTCAGGATTAGGCTGCGGAGTCCATTCGGCTTGAAGCGCGGCGATGCGTTCCGGCCGGGGTCGGCGGATCATCTTGTCCAGATCGGCGCCAGCCGGTACCATGGGATACACGATGTCCCCCGGTTCGACGGCGAAGTCGATCAGGAAGGGTCCGGGCGTTTCCCGGGCGCGCTGCACGGCGGAGAAGGTGTCTTCCCGCCGCTCGACACGCACCGCAGGAATGCCGTGGGCATCGGCGATTTTCACGAAGTCAGGGTTGACCAGCGGCGTAGCGTGATATCGCTCCTCGTAGAATAACTCCTGCCACTGGCGCACCATGCCAAGGTGGAAATTGTTGATGATGGCGATGTTAATGTCCACGTTCTCCTGAACGGCTGTCGCCAGTTCGGCTTGGGTCATCTGGAATCCACCATCCCCCTCCACGATCCACACCTCTTTGTCCGGCTGGCCCATCTTGGCGCCTATCCCCGCCGGCAGGCCGAAGCCCATGGTTCCAAGTCCGCCCGAAGTGATCAGGGTGAATGGCTTTTCGAGGCGGTAATACTGTGCCGTCCACATCTGGTGCTGCCCCACTCCTGTCACCATGATGGCATCGCCGTCAGTAGCCTCCCAGAGATCGTGGATCACATGAGCGCTCAGCAGCCGGCCGCTGGCATCCTGATGAATGATATCGCGCACCCGCGTGTCGGTCTGCCACTCGCTGATCTGATTCAGCCACGCTGACCGGTCTCGTTTTTCCAGCAATGGATTCAACTGTTGCAGAACAGTTCTAAGGTCGCCGACTATCCCTAGGTCTACCGGAACGTTCTTGTTGATCTCCGAGGGGTCGATCTCGATGTGGATCTTTCTGGAATTAGGGGCGTAAGTGGCCAGATTGCCGGTGACGCGGTCGTCGAAACGCATCCCGAAGGCCAGCAGCAAATCGGCGGCCTGGATAGCCTGGTTGGTGTACGCCTCGCCGTGCATACCCATCATACCCAAGTTCAAGGGATGCGAAGCCGGCATGTTGCCAATGCCCAGCAGAGTCTGGGTGACGGGAACGCTCCCTCGCTCAGCGAATTCCCGCAACTCCTGCATGGCGCCCGACATCAACACCCCGTGGCCAGCCAGCACCAGGGGGCGCTCTGCTGCGTTGATGAGTTCGGCTGCCCGCTGCACCTCCTCTGGCGCCGCCTCCGCCGGCGGTACGTAGCCGGCCAGCGACAGCGGTTCTTCGGGGTACTTGAACTCCGTCTCAGCGATCTGGACGTCCTTGCAGATGTCGATGAGAACCGGACCAGGCCGGCCGGTTCGCGCGATGTAGAACGCCTCCGGGATGATGTAGGCCAGATCCTCGACGTCCGTAACCAGGTAGTTGTGTTTTGTGATGGGCAATGTGACGCCAGTGACGTCTGTCTCCTGGAAGGCATCACCGCCGAGAGCTGTCGTGGGTACCTGTCCCGTGATGCACACGATGGGGGCTGAATCCATCATGGCGTTAGCGATGCCGGTCACCATGTTCGTTGCGCCAGGGCCACTAGTGGCCATGGCTACACCCACCTTGCCGGTGGCGCGAGCGTACCCTTCAGCCATGTGTGTGGCACCCTGCTCATGACGGGCCAGCACGTGATGGACGAAATCGTACTGTGTCATCGCGTCGTAGGTCGGGAGAATTGCCCCTCCCACAATCCCGAAGACAACCTCGACGCCCTCTCGTTTCAGACATTCCCAAACGATCTGTGCGCCGGTGCGTTGCATTTCTTTACCTCCTTCTTCGCTGGATCGTTGCGAACCCAAGCCGGCCCGCAATCTGCCGAAAAACACCGAACGCCTTCAACCTGACTCTCAGTTGAGAGTTAGGTGAAGGCATCACTGCCTCTTGATCCTAGCTCAACGGGAGAAAGGTGTCGATTGACACCATTCCGTTGAGCGATGGTCGCCGACACATCCCGGTGTCGGACTGGCCGGACTGGCCGGCAGCGGCACGACTACGTGCCAACAATAGCCCTTCTTATCACATCAGGTTCAATAAAAAAACCTCCCGTTTGGGAGGTCTTTCACCAGGCTTGGTATGGGCGCTACGCCTTATCTCATCCTCCCAATGGGACTTAGCCCCTCAATAATGACGAGGAGCTCAAGAACCAGGACGACGATAAGGTCTAGCCGATTGATCATCAGGTCGTTACACTTTCTTTTGCTGGCAGATGTTCACTTCAGGTTAACGGCATTCTAACACATTATCACAGATTTGTCAACCCTGGCAAGCTGAAGAACAACGGATTGCTCGGATTTCCGGATCGTTACCACTCTAAATCCGCACATCCCAGTGATCCGCGTTCTACTCAGCCACGAGCCGGTATCCCCGGCCGCGAACTGTCTGGATGTAGCGCGGTTCGCTCGGCTCGGGCTCCACCTTGGAGCGCAGCCGGCTGATCAGCCGCTCGATGCGGCCATCGTCCACCTCGTCGATGTATGCGGTACCCCAAACCCCCTCCACGATCTCATACTTGTCCACAACATCGTCGAGTCGGCTGTACAGCAACAGCAGCAGGCGATACTCAAGATCAGTGAGCGGCTCGATCCGCTGCCCATCGACGTAGACATGGCCGGCCTCAGCATCCACGCGTACCCCATAACCAGGCAGTTGCTGGAGACGCTTGCGTCGGGTGAAGCCGGCAAACAGAGGACAAAATATGGTCGGCCCGCCCTCCTGATAACGCACGAGGTGCTTGCGGCGTAGGGAGTTCAGATCGGTCGGCTCGACATCGGAACCCACCGAGCTGACGAGATGAACCAGGGCTTCCTGTTCCTCCTCAGACAGATCGTCCCACAGCCGGCTACACTCACTGTGAACGATCAGGTCGCTTTCCAGGCGCTCTCTCACCAGTCGATGGATTTGCTGGTCCTCCAATTCGTCGTGAACCTCGGGGCCAGTGACGTGCCCGAGCGCACTGCACACGGCTTCCACCAGCCCCGGATGACCGTCTGCCATCGCTCGAATGAAGGCGACATCAGCTTCGCTAAACGTTACACCCTCACGCGATGCGTAGCGGGTGATCACGCGCCGGACGCCGGCCTCACCCAGTGGCGGCAGATAGCGAGTGTGGTGCGCGAAAAGCTCAGAGAATTCGGCGGCATCGCGGTCGCTGCGAATCTCCCACAGTGCACGATCAGTCGCTGCCACATAGCACACCCCATTTTGAAAGCGATCCTTGAGAGCACGCAGGCGCAGAAAGACCGGACCGGCCAGGGTTGCCATCAAAGGGTCAAATTCGTCGATGCACAGCACCAAGCGGTCGAAGCCGGCCTCGAGCACCGCCTCCTCGATAGCGCGGTTGAAGCTGAGAGCCACGTGCAGCGGGGTTGGAGGGTGGATGAGGGTTTCGTAGTTTTCGCGGAGTTGGGTGAGGAGGGCCGGCATATCTCCCCGAGCGATCACTTTATCGCGGATTGAACGCAAGATGAGTTCGTAAAAGCCCTGTTCACTGCGATCCAGCGCCCGATTGCAGTCGATATAGACCCACAGGTGCTCATCTGCGGCGTCAGCCAGCACGGCCTGTTTGACTTCGGGCAGGGTGAGAGCCCGCATCAACGCGGACTTGCCCATGTTGCTCACACCGACAATGGAGCAGCACCTGGCATCGGCGATGCAGTTGACGACGTAGCGCAGATCATCCTCCCGGCCGATGGAATCAGGCAGGTCGGGAAACTGGTGCATGTTAGATGTCCTCACTGAAGTAGACCGAACTCTGAGAGTAATTGTGACACAGATTGCACGCGGGGTCAAAGGACTACGAGAGTTGTAGGCCGGCGGCAGCCGATCGTGAGTGTATCAAGCCGGGGTCCTCCTGATAGGCAAAGAGGTGGCTCACACCCTCTCCCCCAACTCATGACGGTCGCCAGAATCGAGATGACGAATTCGAGAACTTCGAGTATAATGGACATGGGTCGCGTCTTTGCGATGAGACGGGCCGGCATCTCTCTCATCGCGTATAACGAGGTCACCCTCAACCGGATGCTACCCGCCGGCCCCCACTACAGTCGAATTCTGCAACACTCTCTACTGTCGATTGAGGAAGACAAGAATGAAACCCCCAGATCAAAAAACCGCCGAGGGCATCCTATTCACCGACGAGTATCAACTGACCATGGCTCAGCTCTACTACCGGATGGGCCTGCACGAAAAAGAGGTGCAGTTCGACCACTTTTTCCGCGACTACCCCGACTACGGCGCGCATAAGGCTGGCTACTGCATCAACGCCGGCCTTGAATGGCTGCTGGACTGGATGCAAGCAGCCCATTTTCGTGACGAGGACATCGAATATCTGCGTGGTCAAACCGGCCGCACGGGCCGGCGCGTGTTCGAGGACGATTTCCTGGCCTGGTTGCGAAGGAACGGCGCATTTGACGGCATTACCATGCGCGCCATCCCGGAGGGGCGTGTTGTTCATCCGAACGTGCCTCTGACCGTCGTACAAGGGCCGCTGGCCATGGCGCAGATTCTGGAGACGTCGCTGCTCAACCACCTGAACTACCAAACCCTGATTGCCACCAAAGCTGCACGAATACACTACAGCGGACGTGGCCAGTTGCTGCTGGAGTTCGGGTTGCGCCGGGGGCACGACAGGGGGGCCAATGCCGGCGCCCGCGCCGCCCTAATTGGCGGAGCTCATTTCACCTCCAACGTGGGACTGTCTCACGTGCTGGGGTATCCACCTAAGGGCACCCACGCCCACAGCATGGTCCAGGTTTTCATGACCCTGGGGCTAGGCGAGCTCGGAGCCTTTCGCGCCTACGCCGACGTCTACCCCGACGACTGCCTGCTGCTGGTGGACACCATCGACACGCTGGAAAGTGGCATCCCGCACGCTATCAAGGTCTTCGAGGAACTGCGGCGCAAAGGACACGAGCCGATGGGTATCCGGCTAGATTCCGGCGACCTGGCATATCTGAGCATCCAGGCGGCCAGGATGCTGGACCAGGCCGGCTTCCCCAACACTTCCATCGTCCTGTCCAACAACCTGGATGAGCTGGTCATCTTGCAAATCATCACCCAGATTCAGCAGGAGGCTCCGCGCTACGGCGTTGATCCTGACCAGCTCATTGGCCGGCTGGTGTACGGCGTGGGGACGAGGCTCATCACGTCGTGGGGCGAGCCGGCCCTGGGCGGCGTCTACAAGCTGGTGGCCGTGTGTGACGGGGGTGAGTGGCTGCCGGCCATCAAGATTTCAGAATCGCCGCGCAAGACGCCCAATCCGGGCCACAAGTGCGTCTGGCGCGTGTACGACCGGCGGAGCAAAGCCACAGCCGACCTCCTTAGCCTGGACGACGAAGACCCGCGCTCGATGGAGCAGATTGTGCTGCGCCATCCGGTAGACCACACCAAACACCGCGTGCTCAACAACGATGGCATCGCCGAAATCGAACCGCTCCTGGTGGATGTGCTACGGGAGGGGATGCTGGTGTACGATCTTCCGTCCTTCGAGGAGATGCGCCAGCGCCGCGAGGCCGATACAAGCCGGCTGGACCCTGGTGTCAAGCGCCTGATGAACCCTCACATCTACCACGTCTCCCTTACACAACGGCTGTGGGACCTGAAACAGGACTTGATCAGATTGGCGATAGAGGAAAGCCAATAGGTCGGGGGTTGACCCTCGAAGCTGACTGTGCCGGCTGGCAAAACGGTGCTATACTTGTGTCGGGCGCAACGTCGAGCCAGCTCGATTGGCAGTTGGATAGGGTGATGGACATGGACCAGGGCGATATTCCCAGTGGCCTGAGGCCGCATTTTCAAGAATACGATCTGCCCGCGTTGGACCTTGAGCGTGACGCTGATTTGATCATCCAGCGCACGTTGGAATATGGCACGTGGGACGAGGTGCGTTGGCTCTTCGCCACTTACGGTGGTGTACGCATCCGCACCTTCGTACGAGAGCGGGGCGAACGATTGCTATCCCGTGTCACTTTCAACTACTGGCGCAAGCTGCTGGCAATACGCCGGTGGCGGCGTTCACCATTTCCCACAGCGCAGGGGGAAGTATGGGACAAGTAACCCTGGAAAATCCCCATCCTCCAACAGACACCGATCGAGGATCTGTTTGCGGTGGCGGCCAAAAAATACGCCCGCGTGCGTACCTTCGCGGCCAGCGCCACACGCGGCCTGGCCTACTTCGAGGATGCGGAAGCATTGCCGATGCCCACAATGATTGACCGTACGCCATGGACAACCATGAAGCGATTCCTGGAAAGCCAGGCATTGGCGGCCGGGAGGAGGCATCTAGCTGACTTGTGGCCGTGAGCGAAACCAAATGCCAACC
>JBHHXF010000030.1:0-16892 GCA_046756905.1 Anaerolineae bacterium
CATGGGGCTGTGGCCATTGTACAGTTGGGGCTTGCTGAGTGAGTCACGCTTCTACCAGATGTGGGGCCGGCACATGTCTTGGCTGGTGGGCGGACTGACGGTTCAGCAAGCGGAACAGGTCTTCGAGTGGGTGGTAGCCGAAGACGTGATTCCTAACCTCCGCCAAGACGTGGTAGCGGTGCTGAAGGAACATCGGCAAAAAGGACATCGCGTCATTCTGCTCTCTGGTACCTTTCAGCCACTATTGCAGCTCATCGGGAGACGGCTGGGGGTGGAGGATGCCGTAGGGACCGCGCTGGCCGTGCACAATGGGCGGTACACGGGGTCAATCATACCACCAGTTTGCATGGCTGAAGGCAAGGTCCGGCGATTGAAGTCGTTCCTCTCTGGGTGCGACCCACAGGTTGATTTGTCGGCCAGCTATGCGTATGCAGACGGTCCGATTGATTTACCAGTCCTGGAGTTGGTTGGCCTCCCGACCGCTGTTTATCCTGACCGGCGCCTGGCGATCACTGCTGAACAGCGCGGCTGGCCCATTATTGGTATGCCGATAGAACCGTGACCGGGAAGTTGTCTATTCAAGCCCCTCGTGCTTGCGAAGGAACTCGAGTACGGCATCACGGGCCACACGTAGGCCGGCCAGCCGTCCCAGCTCCTCCAGGATCTCCAGCTTTCGCTCAAAGAACTCCTGGTAGCTTTCGTCATCGTACGGCCCAACGATGTTCATGTCGATGCGAAACTTGGGATCGACGTCGGCCAGGCTTGTGCCTTCCCACACCTCACACTGGCTCGGGTCGGCGCGTTCTAGCTCAAACATGTGCAGGGCAGCAGCGTAGAAGACATCGGCCAGACTCACCGGCTCTGCTGGCGGCGGTCCGATGTCGGGTGGCAGTTGGGGCTCGAGTTCCATTGGCTCCAGATTCTCGGCTTGCAGACCTTTGGGCGTTTCTTTGATGTCAAAATCGATACGCTGTCCATCGAACAGCGTAGCCAGCCCCGACCGCTGCACGTCGGCAATGTGGACGAAGACATCGTCGCCGTGCTGTCGGCCGATGAACCCGTAGCCTTTTTCAGTGTCGAACCACTTGACGACTCCGGTGGCTCGTGTTGATGCCATATACTTAGTCCTTTCTAAACCCTGGCAAGCTGTTGCATGTGTTCACGCAGGAAGTCCGATTGAGTGAGAGTATACTGATTTATAACGAGCAGGTCAAGGCCGGCTTGGTAGAGGAGAACCGGAGGGTAACAGACGTTGGTATCTGAACTTAGGACAGACCGATCCGAAAAGCTGTACCACGCAGCGCGGGAGGTATTACCAGGCGGAGTGGATAGTCCCGTGCGGGCGTTTCGCGCCGTTGGAGGAGCGCCGCTGTTTATTGCGCGGGGTGACGGGGCGTATCTGTTCGATGTTGATGGCAATCGCTACATCGACTATGTGCTGTCGTACGGTCCATTGATTTTGGGCCACGCGCCGGAGCGGGTTGTGGTTGCTCTGAGAAGACAGGTGGGTGAGGGCACAAGTTTTGGTGCACCGACGGCCCTAGAGACGGAACTGGCTAACTTGGTGATCGAGGCCGTGCCCTCAGTGGAGATGGTGCGTTTTGTGAATTCGGGGACGGAAGCGACGATGACCGCGCTGCGGCTGGCTCGGGCGTACACCGGCCGTGACAAGATTGTCAAGTTCGCCGGCTGCTACCATGGGCACGCCGATTTTCTACTGGTCCAGGCCGGCTCCGGCGTCGCAACGCTTGGGCTGCCCGACACGCCCGGCGTGCCGCGCGGCATAACCGCCGACACGCTCACAGCGCCCTACAACGACCTGGACGCCGTCAGGTCGCTCTTTGGAGAGTATCCAGAAGAGATCGCCGGCGTGATTGTCGAGCCAGTGGCTGGTAACATGAACGTGGTTCTTCCAGCGCCGGGCTTCCTGGAAGGTCTGCGGGACATCACCCGGGCGCACGGCGCGTTGCTGATCTTTGATGAGGTGATGACGGGCTTCCGCGTTGCCTACGGCGGTGCGCAGGAGCGGTATGGTGTGACGCCGGACCTGACGACGTTGGGCAAGGTCATCGGTGGCGGTTTGCCAGTGGGAGCGTACGGTGGCCGGCGCGACATCATGGAGCTGGTGGCGCCCGCAGGGCCGATGTACCAGGCCGGCACGCTCTCGGGCAACCCATTGGCTATGGTCGCCGGCATCGAAACCCTGAAAACCATCCAACAGCCCGGAACTTACGAGCAATTTGAAGCGCTGGGACGCCGGCTTGAGGAAGGCATCGCAGGCGCAGCGGCACAGGCGGGCATCCCGATCTATCAAGCCCGTGTGGGTTCAATGTTTGGCATGTTCTTCAGCGAAGGAGAAGTGACAAACTTCGCCACAGCCAAACTGTCCGACACGCACAGGTACGCGAACTACTTCTGGCGCATGTTGAGTCGCGGCGTTTACCTCGCCCCCTCGCAGTTCGAAGCAGGTTTTCTGTCCCTGGCACACTCTGAAGCCGACATCAATGCGACCATTGCGGCAGCGAAAGCGACCATTCGAGAGTTGTAGTCGTATTTGTGCAAGTTTTTCGTGAGTGGCGTTGCGTAGAATCAGTGCAGGTATGCTGAAACTTATCCCTGTTCCAGGTGGCTCAATTCGCCGCATCTGTTCCGCCTGCATCGGTGTAGCGGCATTTGCAACCTTTCTTGGCGTCGCCCCGATAATACCTGCCACGGAATCGGCAAGGGCGGAGACGTGCGGTCAACTGGTGATCAATCCAGGCTTTGAAGAAGGTACAGCCGGCTGGGAGACCCAGAGCGCCACCGGCTCCAAGATCATTTCTCCCGAAGCGGCATTTCATGGCTCCTACGGCGCCAGCACAGGCGGGACCAATGGCGCCGATGACCGTTTCTGGCAGTGGATTTCCTTCCCCGATAACTCCTCCAGTATGGGGCTGACATTCTTCTATCGCATCGAAACGGCTGATACCAGCAATCCGCCGGCTGACACCTTCTCGGTTCTACTGCTCGACGAGCAGGGCAACATACTTGCAGACCTGGTTCAATTGAGCAATCGGAATGTACATGGACAGTGGTATCGCCGTGTGCGCTTCTTCGATCCGGCTGAGGTGCAGAGACTGGCCGGCCGCCGAGCCCGATTGCAGTTTCGTGCAACTACCGATGCACTGGCGCCTACGACTTTTTTCGTCGATGACATCGATTTACAAGTGTGTGCAGGTGGTCCACCGGCCCTTTCGGACCTCAGGATGAGTTTGTCAGCCGGCGATTCATCCCGTGACCATTTCCCCGATAGGGCAGAGGAGGTGGTGATCTCTTTTACGTATGCCAACATCGGAAAGGATGACGAAATCCGTCTGCGTATTAGGGATGTGAATGGCACGTCCTTCCTGGATCACATGTTCAGCAATTTGGTCGGCAGCGGATCCAAACAGGTGATATTCACAGGACGGGATGCGGTCGATGGCCTGGCACGTTCAGCACTGGATGCGGGCAACGCTGTCGCGCGTTATTCGGAACGCGCGTTGGAGGCTACGAGTCGATTCAGTCTGGCGCCATACCTTGAGCAGGCGGTTCTGGGTACAACGTCTCTGGAGAATGCAGCGACAGTGCTCGACACATTTCAGATAGGCGACACAGCAAGCGCTTTCTTGAGTGAGGCCCAGCAACACGTTCGTGCAGCTCTGGCGGCCGGCCAGGATGCTCTGAATCCTGCCCATGATCTGACCGAGACAAAGGCCCTCATCGCGACGATGCGTGACGAAGCGCAGGTAGCGATGGTGAAAGTTGCCGAAGCACGCTCCGCTGTCCACGTTGAATCTTTGGCATTTCCCGACACCATCGGTTGTCAGTTCAATCTGACGAACATCTATCTGAACGGAGCACCCGTTGATAGTATCGAGTGGACCGTCGGGGCATCGGGACCGCCGGCGCGCATTCACCCACCGCAAGAAAGGAGACGGGCCGGCGCCCTTCATGTCCAGCCGCTCATCATCTACACGCAGGGAGTTACCCCCTCGGAAGCCCCTCACTCGACAGAGATCAGTGGCCGAGCGCTGGATGAGAATTGTCGGCCGGTAGCAGGTGGGACGGAGGTCGCGTTTACGCTGGATGATCCATCCCTTGGTTCGTTCGCGCCGCAGATGGCTACGACGTCGGCCGGGTATTTCACGACCTCGTTGTGGACAACGGAGAACCTCGGTGACGGTGCTGTGACAGTCCGGGCCCGGGTCGGTGAGGTCGAAGCGTCAGGGGTCGTGTTTCTGGTGGGGCCGCCGGCGACTCTTATCGTGGACGCAGCCGCATTCACGCTGAATCCGGGCGAGAGTACATCCGTGGTTGTTCAGGTACACGATTCCCGCGGCCAGGCGGTCGCAAATGGGACCGAGGTCAACTTCAGCGTGTCGCCGCCCAATGCCGGCCGCGTCGTTCCGGCCAGTGCTGCGACTTCCAGTGGGTTCGTATCGGCCACGTTCGTGGCCGGCGACGCCCCGGGCTACGTGACCATCCGCGCGATCGCTGGTGAGGTCGAGGCGGCGACTGTGGTTCAGATTGAAGAGCCGGCATCGACCGCTACGCCTGCGCCTACAGCGACGGCAACACCCCGACCCACGCGCACACTCACCCCAACACCCACGGCCACGCCAACGCCGCGCTGTGATTCCAGCGATCCTGGGCAGATGTGCAACGGCATTGTGTCTGTTCGCGTATTCGAGGATGCTCGCTGTGACGGGCAGTTCAACAGTGGTACCGACCGTGCACTTTTCGGTGTGCCCGTCAGTCTCATCTATCCCGATGGGTCGAGTTACCTCAGAACAAGCGATCCTAACGGATATACGTCCTTCGGCGGGGTTCACCTGCGCGGGGATGAGCGCGTGGCTCTCCTGGCAGAGTTCCCCGAAGAAATGGTGACATCAGGGCTGACGCCATGTGAGAATAGCGGCAATTTGAAGTTCCTGGGCCGGCGCGACTTCGGCTCGTTTGGGACCGCATCCGTGAGGTTCCGAACGTACCGACAGATCGTCGTCCGACGAGGGGTCTTGCAGGTAGCCGAAGCCTCGCTGTGTTTCACGGCAAAATACTATCTGGACCCCACGGACGATGGTCCGACGGTCTACCTCGTTACGGACGAAGATCTCTCAGAGTATCTGGGCCGGGAAGTGGAGGTAACAGGCTCGACGTGGGAGATTGAGTTCTGCCGATACATAATGCCATTTTCGATTGAGCTCGTGCCGTAGGCAGATCGATTTTGTTGTATCGGGCGTATCTTTCGTGCTGGAGGATCGTTACAGATTCGGACGTCGATGAAACAATTCGACCCTCGTGAATTGAGGGATTACATCCTGGAGAAGACCAAGTTGTAATACATGCACACTGGAGGACTTCCTGACGTGACACCTGCCAAACGTTTTGCCCTCACGCTCCTCGGTGTTGGATTTGCCAGCATTCTTCTCATTGGCCTCACGTCGGCCGGCGCTACACAACTGAAGAACGACAATGGAGACTTCTACCAAGGGTCATTTGCTGGCCGCATCACAGATGACATTGATGGCGCTGTCTTCACGCCGGCCCCCGACATCTTTCCTGTCACAATTCAGTCCGTTGAGTTCGCCTTTCACCGACCGCGCGGCGCTGATCACGTTGCAGATTCAGCACGAGTGCGCGTCCAAATCTACGCCATGAACGAGGGCGTGCCGGGCGACATCCTTGCCGAATCGGAGCCTGAGACATTGTCCGGCTTCGATGTATGGCATTCAATTTCGCTAAGCTCGCCACTGACCATCGTTGAGCCGGCCAGCTTTATGGCCGCCGTGAAGTGGGAATCTGGGACTGACGACGAGCCGGCGCCATCGCTCGCAACGGACTCAAACCTGAGCGCCTCTCAGTCCGATAAGGATCAAATGAACTTGTTCCATGATGCTAACGTGGTATTGGGCCGTCCGGCGTGTCAGATTAGCTTTTGTTCACATTATGAATTTTGGGGCGACCCAGATATTGTAGGGTTCAACATGATCCGTGTCACCATCGACACGCCGGAAGCTCCTACCAAGACGCCGGCCACATCGACGCCGACCACCACTCCAACGCCAACGGTCATACCCCTGCCGACTCCATACCAACCGCGCGTCTACTTGCCGAGCGTACTACGCGACTATGCTGCCAGTCTCAGCGCACTGAGGGTGGGAGCTGTGCCCGGCGAGGCGGTAAGCTATGCACTGACATCAGGTGAGACACTGGCGGATCGGTGTTGGCCCGGCGCAGACAACAACCTGTGGGTGGGCAGCGAACCGGCGGACGAACGGGGCGTTATGCGGAGTGTCATTCGATTTGACTTGAGCATGCTGCCTGCGGATGTGGCTCTTGTCGAGGCCGAGCTGCGACTGGTTGCTGTAGAGGCCCCAGCCGATAACACGCCTATTACGGTATCCATTCTCAACGTCACTCGACACTGGGCCGGCTGTCCCACCTGGAATTCGCTGGCGGACGCCGCAGGTGACTACTGGGGCAGCGTGGCCGTCGGCTCGACTGTTGAAGTGTACACCGCTGACGTGACACCACTGGTGAATCAGTGGTTGAGTGGCGCTTTGCCAAACTACGGTCTCATGCTCCGAGGCGATGAGACAGGCACGGGGCGGTTCCGGGGTTTCGTGCCGACGGCCAGTTCTCAGGAGGACCTCCGACCAAGTTTGGTGATCAGATACCGTATGCCCCAGGTTTCAGCGCCGTGAGCTAACCCCCGGCGTGGAACGCTCTTCCCTGAGGCTAGGTTTTGTAGTATAATATCAATCGTCCACGCAGGTCGGTAGCAAAGGCAATACTCCTCGACATTCTTGCCAGAGATCTGGCTGGCTGCACCGGCCTGCGGGTGCCGGCCGGCTTCGATACCAGCTTGTACACCCAATAATCCTTTGTCCGCCAGAGCGGACCGTCCGGCAATCCGGCGCGCGAGGTTATCTCTTCCGCTGCCGTTGGCTGTCGAGAGGACAGGAAGGGGGTGATGCCGTACGCCACTTCGATCCCATTACCTCTGATTGGCAACCGGGCCATCAGTGCTCTGTCAAGGCTGATTCGATGGTCTGCCATTCCGAAGGGCCCGTCGCCAGGGGTGCAACAGGCTCCGTGACGAAGAGTCTCTGGCCAGGCTAGAAAGCCGAGAGCCGTCGAGATTTCTCGTTCCACGGCATGTACCCTGAGCTGGCCGGAGGGCTACGCTCAGAATGACAGCCCATACCAGGTCTTGTCCAGTGTGACACATAAGGGGGAGCGAGTTATGAGGCGAAAAACGAACAGCATGAAGATTCCCAAATTCCAATTCCAAGGCAACGGACTTGTGGTCGCAGGGCTGCTCATTCTTGTCCTGCTTGCGATACCCTGGTTCAGACTACCCTACGGAGGACTCGACTGGGTTGCCTTTGGGCAGCCGAATCAGACATCCACGCCGACTGCGACAACTACTGCAACGGTGACTCTGACGCCCACGACCACCGCCACGGCAACAATGACGTCCACGCCCACGACCACCGCCACGGCAACAATGACGTCCACGCCCACGACCACCGCCACGGCAACAACGACGTCACCGCCGCCGGCCACGGAGACTTCGACTGCCACCTCTCCACCGCCGGCCACCCAGACCTCGACTGCCACGTCTCCGCCGCCGGCCACGGTGACGGTGACGCTGACACCTCCACCAGAACCGCCGGCTGGACGCGACGCCCTCTCCGCGCGGGTGTTTCTGGACTATCGGTGTGACCGTTTCTTCCAGACCGGGCTGGACATGCCAATACCAGATGCTCTGGTCACGATATCCTTCCCGGATGGATCGAGTGCCACACGTGCGACGACACTGTTTGGCATGGCATACCTATCCGGCTTCGACGCGTCGGGTGGCCTTACCGTAAGCGTGACGCTGCCGTCAAATTTCAGGGGTTACCGCATTGCAAGCTGCCCGACCAGTCCGCCCAGTATTGAGCTCGATGCCAGCGATTTCCACTTCGGCTACAAGTTTGTGTCGTTTGGGGCATTGGTTCGGGGTGAGTTGGCTGGTCCGTGACGGAGCCGGCCGGCGCACACTCCGCACATAGAAACAGCGGCGGAAAACCGGAGCTGGTCCGGTTTTCCGCCGCTGTACCTTTGGTAGTATAATTGCTCACCATGAAGGTGAAGGTAAGCGTGCCGGCCACCACTGCAAATCTGGGACCGGGCTTTGACTGTCTGGGCCTGGCGCTTGGGTTGCACAATACCGTTCAACTGGAAACGATCGGCGGTGGTCTTCGCATTTCGATCGATGGGGAGGGCGCCCGGCTAATTCCCACAGATGCTTCCAATCTGGTCTACCGTGCCGTCTATGAGCTATTTATGCACGTTGGGCGGCCGGTGCCGGCTCTGCACATCCACCTCAGCAATGGGATTCCGGTGATGAGCGGTCTTGGGAGCAGCAGTGCGGCCGTTGTGGGGGGTCTTGTTGCCGGCAATGCGCTGTTAAGGGAACCGCTAGCCCCAGATGAGCTACTGGATTTGGCCATCGAAATTGAAGGTCACCCGGACAACGCAGCACCGTCCCTGTTGGGCGGCCTGGTCGTGGTGGTCGCAGATACGGGTACGCCGGTGTACCGTCGTATTGAGACGCCTAGCCTGCGTGTTGTGGTTGCAGTGCCGGCCTTTCAGCTCGCCACCGTCGAGGCACGGGCCGCGCTGCCGGAGCTAGTCCCCCGAAGCGACGCGGTTTTCAATCTGGGACGCACGGCGCTGGTGGTGCATAGCCTGGCTCACGCCGACTATGACCTCCTGGCTGCGGTTATGGATGATCGCCTCCACCAGCCTTATCGAACAGGGCTGATCCCCGGTCTGACAGACGTTTTCCGAGCCGCGCGGCAGGCGGGCGCAGCCGGCGTCGCCCTGAGTGGCGCCGGACCGAGCGTGATCGCCTTCGCGCCGGCGGAGCATGACACCATTGCCGAGGCCATGCGCCTAGCCTTCGCCGATCACGGTCTGGACGCTCGCACAATGGTTCTCGAGACAACGACCGAAGGCGCGCGCGTCGTCCACGCCGGTTCAGGCGCATCGACTCGCCAGTCTCCAATATCTTATCTCTAATTCCACCATGGTCACTACTGCTGCAAAGTGGCGCATCGGTTTTCTGCTGTTCGCTGTATTGTTTCTCCTGGTTACTCTGCTCAGTCTCGTGGTTCGCTTTGCTGCGGAGTCCAGGGCCGGCGTTATCCAAACCGCGACACCTCACCTGATCCCCAACACCGATGTAAACCCCTTCGGCGCCAACTTTTTCTTGCAGTGGGAGGCCGAGCCGTTCAAGCGGGAAAAGACGGTTGAAATGGCAGCCCAAGCCGGCATCGGGTGGGCCAAACAGCAGTTCCCATGGGAAGATATCGAACCGTCGCCCGGCCAGTATAGGTGGGAGAAGTATGACGACATCGTCGATATCTATCGCAAGCATGAACTGCAAGTGATTGCCAGACTGGATCGGCCACCGGGCTGGACACGGGCGGATAACCGACTCCGACAACGTCCCCCTGATGACTTCAACGATTACGGTGACTTTGTGGAGCAGTTTGTCCGGCATTTCCAGGGGCGCGTGAGGTATATCCAGATTTGGAACGAGCCGAATATCTACCCAGAATGGGGCGATCAGCCGGTGAATCCAGCGGCGTACACGCAATTGCTGGAAATAGCCTATCGACGCGCCAAGAGCGTGGACCCTAACGTCTACGTACTATCGGCGCCGCTGGCGATTAACCTGGAGAACTTCCCCGCACGCCGAAACCTGAGTGATCTTGCGTATCTGGAAGAGATGTATCAGGCTGGAGCTGGCGAGTACTTCGATATTCTGTCAGCTAATGCGTTTGGGATGGACCGTCCCCCTGAGGACCCACCAGACCCAGGTGTGTTGAACTTTCGCCGGGTCGAGCTACAGCGAGAAATCATGGTGCGGCACGGCGATGGTGATAAACCGATCTGGTTCAACGAGTACGGCTGGAATGCGGCGCCGACTGATCTTCCGCCCGAAGAGCTCATTTGGCAGCGGGTGAGCGAGGAACAGCAGGCTCTATGGACGGTTGAGGGAGTCGAGTGGGCGCGCAATCGTTGGCCGTGGGCCGGCGTATTCAACATCTGGTACTTCCGGCAGATTGGCAACATCTCAACCGATCAGGCGCACTACTATTTCCGCATGGTTGACGTCGACTTTACACCCCGGCGAGTTTACCACTCCGTCCAGCAGGCAACTCAGAATACCCAGGTCGCAATGGCAGGCTACTATCAGGAGACAGCGCCAGCGGTGAGGTCTGATCATCAGTGGGAAGCCCGAATAGAGCCTCAGGCAAGCGCCCGGGCCGATGTCGTTGCCACCACACCCGGCGCTACTCTCACGTTCGAGTTCGAGGGAACAGGTGTTGACCTGATCGCCTTTACGGGCCCTGAGGCCGGCCGGCTGGCGGCTGCAATCGACGACAAGCCGGTGCCGGGGCTGGCGCGGGACGGGGCGGGGCGGAGCATTTTGGATCTGGAAGCGCCAGAACCCGTGTGGCAATCACGGATAGCGGTGGCTCGGGATGGGCCGGCGGGCCGCCACACTCTCAGGCTCACACTTGTGGATGGCGAAGCCGCCGTTGACGGCTTTGTGACATGGCTCAACGACAGACCGATTCTGCCCGTCGTGCCCGTGAGTGCGTGTGTGTTGGGGTTGCTGACCGCCGGCGGGCTGCTCTGGCGGGAGGTTGCGCGGATTGCGGGTGGCCTGCCTTAGGGGATGGCTACTCAGCCTACTCATGCCCCCCTCTAACTCCCCCCAGAGGGGGGAGAACAGCGGAGCCGTCCTCCCCCCTCTGGGGGGAGTTAGAGGGGGCGTCGGAACCGCCTTACACGAACGCACTGATCCCAGTTGCGGCTCGTGCGATGATGAGCTTCTGGATCTGCGTGGTCCCCTCGTAAAGAGTCGCCACCTTGGCGTCGCGCAGATAGCGTTCGACAGGATACTCGTCAGAATAGCCGTAGCCACCGTGAACCTGGATGGCGTTCAGGGCGGCTTTCACCGCCGCTTCTGAAGCGTACCACTTGGCCAGCGATGTCTCGCGGGTATTGGGGGCTCCTTTGTTCTTGAGATGGCCGGCCCGATATACCAACAATCGCGCCGCTTCGACGTCCAGCACCATGTCGGCGATGAGTTCCTGCACCAGTTGAAAGCCGGCGATGGGTCTGCCGAAGGCTTCCCGCTCCTGAGCGTACTTGACGCTGGCGTCGATACAACCCTGGATAATCCCTACGCACCCGGACGCGACCCCATAGCGCCCCTGATCCAGAGCGTACATGGCAATCTTGAACCCCTCGCCCACCTCGCCGAGCAAGCTATCCGCCGGTACGCGCACGTCTTCCAGGATCAGTTCGGCCGTGTTGGAGGATCTCAGACCGAGCTTGTTGTGGATGTCTTGGGTCGAAAAGCCTGGTGTATCTGTTTCAACAAGAAACGCGGCGATACCTCTGTGTTTTAGCTCTGGGTCTGTTTGGGCGAACACCAGCGATAGGCTGGCGATTCCACCGTTGGAGATCCACATCTTGCGGCCGTTGAGAACCCATGCGTTGCCATCTCTCACAGCTCGGGTCTGCTGATTTGCGGCGTCCGAGCCGGCTTGCGGCTCGGTCAGGCCAAAACAGCCAATCCATTCTCCGCTGGCGAGTTTGGGGAGATACTTCTGCTTCTGCTCCTCGGTTCCAAAGTGCAGAATCGGTAGTTCCGTCAATGAAATTTGGACCGACAGTGTCGTACGCACTGACGAATCGGCTCGGCCAACCTCTTCAAAAATCAGAGCTTCGCTGATGTAGTCCAGACCCATGCCGCCATACTTTTCGGGCAATGTTGGACCCAGGAAGCCCAGTTCCCCCATTTCGCGGATGATTGCCCATGGGAACACTCCCTCTCGATCACGATCCCGAGCGCCGGGCATGATTTCGTTGTCGGCAAAATCCTTCGCTGTTTTCTTCACCATTTCCTGTTCGGATGTAAGGTCGAAGTTCATCGTTTATTTCTCCTGTCACATTGTTACTCTCCAGTTGACCGCAGTCTCAACTGCAAGTATTATTACCTGATACATGGACGATTTCGCTTCGATAGCGGCAAATGCCATTCGTCTTGTAAGGCAGCGGATTCGCTGGAAGCATGGCAAAGACCGCGAGCATCTGGAAAAACGGATTCGACTTGGGCATCTCAGGCCGGGTACTGCGATGGAGGAATATGAAGCTATCATCGCGGATGTCGTTTCTGACCCCGGTGCCGAGGTTTTTGTCTTTGTATTTGACAATGAGCCGTATCCCACGCTGGTGACCAGCATTGCTGGACAACGCTGGTTGGCTATGTTTGGCTCCGATGGGATCATGGAAACGGTCTTTCCGCCTGACGATGCCGATGAATATCTCGCAGACCCGCAGTTCGTTCGCCTAGGTACTGTGGAGGATGTACTGACATGAACCGTTTGTTGAAGCATTACCGTGCTGATGTTGAGTTCCCTGGCGTCAGTGGCGCAGAGCACCTGGAGATGTTGCAGATCAGAGATAAGCTGGCCAGAATCGAGAACCAGCTTTCGCATGAAGACCGTGTAGCATTGATGCGAGCTGACCTCCAGTTGCTTGAACAGGCTGATGTCTTCTACGCCGAATTGTCTCGTTTCATAAACTTGGCTCAGCGGCGCCAGCAGCAGCAAATCCCGCCGGCCCGCTGGTGGTGGTACCTGGACGTATTGGCACAATTGCCGCGTCCAGAGTTCTCACATGTAGGCGCTAAAGAAGCAGTAGTCACTGCGGTGGGCTAGCGTAATGACGTTGGCCGTGGAAAGCCGATCGACCGGTCAATAACATTGATGGCTACTCACCGCTCAGGATGCTTTCCTGTATCCCCCACATCCTTTCGCGATTATCCTCATCCTGGTCATCATAGCCCAGCAGATGTAGAGTGCCGTGGATGACGAGCCGGCCCAGTTCCCGTTCGATGCTCTCGTTGTATTCGCCGGCCTGGGCCACAGCCTGTTCGTAGGAGACAACAACGTCACCCAAATAGCGCGGGCCGGCGTCTGGGGCACGCAGGGCTGACCTCTCGGCTTGTGAGAAGGCGAGCACGTCGGTTGGTGCGTCGATACCCAGATACTCGCGGTTGAGCGTCTGGATCGTTGCGGTGTCAGTAATGACCACCGTGAGAGAGGCCGGCTCATCTGGCGCGACAGTTGTGAGCGTTCGCGCTACATGCTGCTCTATCTCTACCGCGTCGACAACCCCCGCAAACGTCTCATTGATCTGAACAAAGATCTCTGACACGGGCCAGGCTTCAAACCTCCACGGTCGCTTCGCGCTCGGCGATGACACGCACGGGTTGAGCCTCCTCTGGATACTTGATCCGCGGATGATATATCCCCTTCAAGATACGTACAAATTCCTGGCGGATCTGGTCCAAGTCTTGTAGAGTCAGATCGCAGGTATCGAGCTGGCCCTCTGTCATCCGGCGGTTAATGACACTCCGCACCAGTTGATCGATCTCATCTTTGGTGGCCGGGCGATTGGCCCGGGCCGTGGCCTCAACCCCATCGGCGAGCATGAGAATCGCTGTCTCCTGCGTTTGTGGGCGAGGGCCGGGGTACCGAAACACCTCTTTGTCTACAGTATCTTCACCATGCTCAACACACGCCTGGCGATAGAAATAGCTCACCAGAGTTGTTCCATGATGCTGAGCTATGAAATCACGCAGTGCCGCCGGCAGGCCATGCTTTTCTGCCAATTCGAGCCCGTCCGGCACATGGCTAATGATGATTTGGGCACTAGTTTCAGGGTCTAGCCGATCGTGAACATTCGCTCCCTCGATCTGATTCTCCACGAAGAAGTACGGACGCAGAGTTTTGCCAACGTCATGGTAGTATGCCCCGACGCGCACCAGCAGAGCATCGGCGCCGACGCGCTGCGCCGCCTGTTCGGCCATGTTGCTTACCAGGACGCTATGGTGATATGTGCCGGGAGCTTTGAGTTGGAGTTGATGCAGCAGCGGATGAGTAGGTCGAGCCAATTCCATGAGCTGCAGCGAGGTGGTGATCCCAAACAGGGCGCCCAGGGTATAGAAGCCGGCCAGAGCCAGACCTGTAGAGAGGCCGGCGTTGGCCACAGCCAGGCCAGCGTGTATCAGAATCGACATCGCCGGATGCTCGATGCTCTGTAACTCGAAAGCTGTCACTGTTGCTACATTTGCCAGGGCTACAAATAACCCGCTCCACAGAAAGACGTTCAACCGTTCAATCCGCCAGATAGAGAGAGCGGCCACCATGCCCCCAACCAGGACGAATACTGTCAGTTCCAAGCTGCCACCACCGAGAAGACCAATAACGATGCTAATGAGCCACGTCACCGCAACCGCAATATGTGGCCCAGCAAGAGACGAAAGCAGCATGGCAGCGCCGGCCATGGGAAAGAGATACGCGATGCGGGTATGCTCAGCGACCATGGGCTCGGCGGCGGCGGCGGAGGCAAGCGTGACGACGACCAGCAAGACCAGGCGACGCCGGCTCGTCCATAGGTCCGGCGTCAGCCGGCGCAGATATAGACCCACCACCAGCACTATGACGACCACCATCAGAGCGACGCCGCCAACATCATCCCAACGCATACGTTGCTTGATCAGCCCCACCTTTTGCAGAGCTTCCAATTGCTCCGAGCTGACACGTTCCCCCTCGCGAACGATGATCTCTTCCTTCTCGTAGGTGTGTGTCTGGACCGGCACAGCCTCCCGAGCGCTAGCACGCTGCTCTTCGGTCTTTTCCTCATTATAGAAGCTGTTGGCCTTGACGAACCCGCTGACCAGCGCGCTAACAACTCTAGCCTCTATTTCTGGCAGCGTGGGGTCCACCGCATTGGGGATACGACGTCGCGCTTCGATTACATCCAGACCTTCACGGATCGGTTGTCGCAGCACCTGACTGAGCAACGCAAGAGTGTGCGTACTGACGACTTGCCACGATGAATCGTCCAAAGCCATGGTATCACTGACGACGGCTTCAGGCAACTGCAGCTCCGGCATCTGATTGATCCAGAGAGTCTTTTGCTCCAGCGACGCGTATGGATCATACCGGATTGTGCCGAAATAATCCAGTACTTCCGTCGCCCGACGAATCTGTTCCTGTGCGACCTTGGGATCAGCCGGGTCATAGACCCTTGGTACGGCGTTGGCAGCCTGCTGACGCGCCCGTTCTGTACGGATATCGCTTTCGTATGTAATTTGACGAGGGGCGCGAAAGTCGCGGGGACTCACTTCGCCGGCTTCGAGGCTCACACCCCGTGAAAGGAGCGGTTGTGTGAGAATTAAACTGATGCCGGCGATCAAGGCCAAGCCGCTCAGCGCGGATACCAGAAAATTGAGCCAATTTTGCGATTCCGCACGGCCGTTCTGCCCCTGACTCTCTCCTGAGTTGGTTTGCTGCCTGGCAGTCATGCGTTTTCTCCTTCAGGTCTCTGCTCATCGCAGAGCAGGTCTCCGAAATGACCGTCGTGCGAGCCGGTCCCAGTGAGGTGTATGCGTACTTAACCGCTCAGTAGGCGGCGAACGATTTGGTTCACGACACGTCCATCTGCCCGATCCCCAACTTCGGCCATCAATGGGCGCATAACATCACCCATTTGTGCCATGCTAGTTGCACCTGCCTCTTTGATCCTGGCTCGAGCAGCCGCCTCAATCTCCGCCTCTGTCATCTGTTGTGGCAGATAGGGTTTGAGGATTTCAAGCTCAGCCTGTTCTCTGGCCACCAGATCATCGCGTCCAGCCTTTTGATACTGTGCGATGGAATCACGGCGCTGCTTGGCCTGTTGGACTATCACTTGCTGAATGTCCGCCTCAGTGAGCTCTGTGGCTCCTTCTTCTTTCTCTGCGTTTACTATGGCTGCGCGAACCATGCGGATGGTGGACTTGCGGACCTCGTCTCGTGACCGCATGGCTTCTTTTAGGTCAGCCATCAACTGTTCTCGTAGTCCCATTATTGCCTCCCAATCATGGGGAATTATACTGGCGGCGTGCTGTTGGTCAAGTTTGAAGCGCATGATGGATTACTGTTACGTAAAGCACCTGGAAATCCCAGGCGTGATACGCTCACGGCATGCGGTCGGTTGCGGTTGGACAAGATTCGTGCTATGATATTATAGACTACCGTTTCCTCCTAAGCGAAATCTGAAGTCTGTTAGCGCCAGGATATGTCGTTCGGCACATCCTGTATCTCCTCTCCCTCCCTGGAATCTGGATTCTGAATGGACAACCGCAGTGGGATGATCTACGGCGTAACGCTGGATGAGGGTGGGCAAGAGCTCGACCCGGCGCAACTGGAAACCGATGAGCGAGCAGCCTACTTCGCCAGGTATGGCCGGCTGGATCCGGCACACGTCGAATTGCTAGAGGACGCTCCAGCGGATGAGCCCATCCGGGTGACCATCTGGCTCACCCAACCGCCCTATGACGAGCCTGAACGCCCTGATCCTGACAGCGATCTCTCTGGTCGGGTTTGACGACAAGAACACCATGAAACTAACTGGCGATGGGATGTACTGGGCATCCAGATGGAACGATGAACCTGGATGCTGTTAACCATGCTCGAGTCGCGATTGCCTGGAATACTAACCCCAGCGATGCGCACTATGCCAACGAGCCACTTACCAACCTTGATCTGGAGGTGAAGGATCCCTACGGCAAAGTGATCGCGGGCTCGTACAGCTTCGACAACACGCATTAATTCGCTGATTTCTGGCCCCGTGTCGCCGGGCAGTACGACCTCTACGCAGTCGCGCATAGCTGTCAATTCAGTCCTCGCTTCCTCAGACTTACCTGGTGGAAAGGCAAATGAGGCGTGTCTGATTAAATTTATCTGTGC
>JBHHXF010000031.1:0-16541 GCA_046756905.1 Anaerolineae bacterium
CGCTTGCCTTGATAGAAATGCCGGTGTGGTCGATGCGACCCTGCATGAAGACGTTGCCACTGATAGAGCAGGTGCCCGGCTGCTGAGTGGGCGTCTCTGTCGGTGTTGGCGTCTGTGTTGGAGTGGACGTCGCTGTTGAAGTTGCAGTCTCAGTCGGCGTCGTGGTCTCCGTAGGCGTGGCCGTAGGCGTGGCCGTTTGTGTCGCTGTGGACGTGGCCGTGGACGTTGGAAGCGTGCCCGTCGGCGTCGCCGTCGGTGTCTCGGTGATCGTAGGTGTTGATGTTGCTGTTTCTGTTGCAGTCTCGGTCGCCGTGGACGTTGACGTAGGTGTTGGCGTAGACGTCGCAGTCTCAGTCGGTGTCGCAGTCTCGGTCGATGTCGACGTGCTTGACGGCGTCAGAGTCACCGTCGGCGTTGGTGTTGCCAGCGGGATCACGGGCCAACGGTTGACGTAGATGTCCTCGTTGTCGTTGGGATCGTACCAGAACTTGACTCTAGCACCCAGCGTTGGGTCGATGACGGCGTCGATAAGCTGATCCAGGAAACTGCCGGGCACGGGCGTGGGCAGAGGCGGCCCTGGTGGACTTCCAGTCCAGCCGGCTGACTCAATGGTGTCCCGACAGGCGTAGAAGAAAAGCCGGCTCTGATCGGAGCGCCAATTGCTTGTCAGCAGGTACAGTTGGTCTAACGGTGTCAGGCCAAGGTCGGTGTACTGATCCGGCAACGTGTGGAAGGACTCCGAGGCAAAACTGGCTGTGCCATCGGAGGAGGTGAATATCTCCCCCAGATTGCCGGTGAACTGAGGCTCAATGGCTTCTTCGACGATTTGGATGTTGATTGGGGAACCGCATTCGAGATCACCGATGCAATCCAGATTCTCCACTTCGCCGAAGTTCTCGATGTCTGGATCGTCCGCCTCCCCTGGCTTCACCTCCTCCAACCGCGTGATGTCGGCCCTCCGGGTATGGTCCGTGTTGAAGGGCGGCATCACCGAGATGATGGGCTGGTCGGCCGGCAGGTACGGCTGCAACGCCTGGCTGAGGAACTGGTTCGTGAACGGCTCCTTCGGCACCGGCGTCCGGATGGTGATGTACTTGAAGTCGTACGGATCAGGGTCTCCAGGCTCAGACGGCACTGTCTTGATAGCAACCACGTTGTACTCGTGGCCGTCAACAAAGAAGCGCTTTAGGTACCAGGGGTCGCCGGGCTCCATGTCCGGCCCGCCATTGCCATTGTACATCGCCGAGTGGGTGGCGCCCAGCGCACGACCGATCATCACTGTGGCATTTTCCTGATCAGGATCGAAGGTCTTCAGCCACATGAACCAGGCGCCGGCGCCCCGGTTCCAGTTCAGGTTGTCGCCGCCGGCCGGTATGCGGAACCCGTTGCGCATGTTGAACACAACCATATCGCCGATGTTGCAGCATTGCGACACAGCGCCCAGTTTTTCGGGCACAAACTTGGTGGGGTCCGGGCCGCCACCCGTGTACCAGAACTGGAACGTTGCTTTTTGGCTGGTATCGCTGGGCACGTTTGTCAGCGTGACCATGTTGTCGAGGAACTGAGTGCTCTCCCACTGGTCCAGCCGGATCTGGTTCACGGCGAAGACGACCAGCTCGTCCCCCGACAGTTCAATGCCATCAGGATCTAACGTATCGACGACGCCATCGCCGTCGAAGTCGACCTGGATGCCGGTGGTAGCCGAGATGGTCTGCTCGCTGTGGACGGTTACTATCTCGAATTCGCCATTGGTAGTATTGAGGTCGAAGTTGGCATCGAAACTGTTGATGCCGTGGCCGAATCGAGATTGGGCTGTAAGCGCGATGTCCATGGTGGATGTGACGGCCGGGCTCGGCAGATCATCCGGTTTGGTTGCCATTGGGAAGGCGAGTGTGCTGACTCCGGGCTGGCCGGCCGTTGGTTGGTCATTGGGATCGAGCAACATATAGGTAAACTCTTGCATCAGCGCTGCAAACGAGTCTGTAGCGCCGGTCGGATCGATGGATATCTCCGGCGTGGTAGTGGCGACACCAAACGGCATACCATCCAGGTACTCCGGTTCATACCACATTCGGAAGAAGACCTTTTCGGCTGCATTGGGCCAGTCGTCCGTCGTCAGGCGCTGGTACAGGGTCTGGAGTGGGTCATCCGGACAGAACCTGAATTCGTTCATGTAGGCCGGGTTGAACGTGAGTGAGTCCTTCACCGGCGCCTGGGGCAACTGCGGGTTGAACGGCGCCATCGAGCCGAACGGATCCGTAATGGTCAGTGTGTCCGTGATGGCATACGGTTTGACTTCAACCGGGTATGTGGAGGTCACCGGATCGATCACTGCCAGGCCGGGGCTGGTGTCCCACCCATCTTCGCCGTAGACCCGCAGACCTCGGCCGTCCTTGTACTTCTTGATAATCGCGTCAGGGTCGTCCGCACCCTCACCTGGATCGAACCAGAACTTGACACGGGGCTTCAACTGCGGCGGAACCGTTGTCCCCGGCACGAAGAGAGGCCCGGTGATCGTCGACACTTGTGCGCCGGTTGTCCAGCTATGCAAAGCACTGTTGGTGGTGTTCACATCTGCCCGTGGCAAGGTACAGAACGAATAGGTCTGGGAGTTGCCGGGCAATATGCCTGTGCCGGGCGGTGCATTCCCAGCAGCATTGGGTACCTGATCTGGGATGTCCCAGGCCACACCAGCGGGCGGCGCAAGCGTATGACTGTTCTCAGTCCAGCCGGATGGCCCTGACTGATCGGTTACATCGGCAATGGCAACCGGGAAGACGAGGTGCACGCCGCTTAGCCCGTTGCCGCCGGCAGGGTTGTAGCTGATGTTGTTGACCACGTACTCCCACTGATACCGGGTGAGGTCGCCGAAACAGTTGTTGTACAGAGTGGCATCGACCTCGACTTGGCCACCGCTCCACGTGAAGGTTTCGGACCGGATGACGTCGCCGACACCGGAAAATGTGTAGTCGCCCTGCGGTGCGGTAAACGCGCTCGTCAACAGATATTTTTCGCCGACACCCTGAATGTCAGGCAAAGCGAATTCGGTGTATTCCCACGGTAGGGTGAAGAACTGTTCGACATACCAGAATTCCTCCTCGCTTGTGTCCTGCTGAACTTCGCCATATTTCTCCTTCAGTTGACCCAGATACTGGGGATTCTTCTTCTCTGCCACGTAGAAGAGAGCCGATTCGCGAATGTCGTTGTATGGTGGATCGATAGTCCTGTACGTTCCAGCGTAAGGCAATCGCTCATCAGGTCGCTGAAGGATGGGTGGCACGTTAGGTACGACCGTGCCGCCGCCGGAAACTTCCAGCCGGATCGTATGCTCATGATTGAAGGGCGGCAAGACCGACAGGTAGTTGAGCTGCGTTGTGTCTGTTCCGGTCACCACCTGGTACGATTGAAGTTCCACTGAGTGCTGTTCAATGATGACAGGAACTTTCGGAACAGGGGTCCGCAGTGTGATGTACTGGAATTCTGCGTCATCCTGGGGAGCTGCTGTCGGAGCTGGGCACGCGGCCACTGTTGGTGCAATAGGTGGCGGGTTGGGGGTCTGCGTCATCAAAGCTACAACGTTGTACTCGTGCCCGTCCACATAGAAGCGCTTCAGGTACCACGGGTCAGGACCGCCAACGTCGGGAATGCCGGCCGGCGGGGCATCCATTGCGCCGTAGGCCCCGCCCACAGCGCGCCCTATTGCAAGCGTCACCCGCTCCTCGGCCGGATCAGTCCCCTCCAGATATGCAAAGAAGGGTTTACCCGTGGTCGCACACCCACTGATCAGGGCTACGCTGTTCAGATCAGCGACCAACATCTCGTCGATAGACACGAACTCGCCGGCGCCGCCTGTGATAAGCCTGGGCGTTTTGTTTCCATTATACCAGACCTTCAATGAAGCCCCGCCGGTGCTGACATCCTCCACTTCAACAATATGCTCAAGGAACTGAACCTTTTGACCGACGGATAACTGGAAGGGGGGCAACTCCGGGCTGAGAATCGCAACCTCATCTCCTGTCAGCGGTATGGCATCAGGATCTAGAGGGTCTATGGTGCCGTTGTTGTTGAAGTCAGCACCGATTCCAGTTAGCCGCTTGAACAACGACAACTCGCTGTAGACTCGAACGATATCCGGGTCGCCGTCAAAGTCTGCATCAAAACTCGTGAGGCCGAACCCATTCGTGTCGTTCAGGTCTTCCTCGCGGATTCCAATCGGGAATACGAATTGGGCCGGCCCCTGGGCCGTGCCTACCACACCGGAGGCCGGCTCGTCAGCTATCGGATCCACGAACAGATACGTGAATTCCTGCATGATGGCCGGATACCACTCATCGATGTTCGTGGGAGTCGGGTTGACCGGGGCCACTGGGTCGCCGGTAGTCACGTTCCTGGTGAAGATTCCATCGGCGTCCAGGTCCTTATCCCAGTGTTCCGGCTCGTACCACATCCGGAACCAGACCTTCTCTGCAAGATCACGGCCACTACCCCGGATCTGGACGTACAGGCCGGCGGCGTCAAGTTCATCGGTATCACCCGGCTCAAACTCGTTCATCCAGGCGGGGTTCCATGTCAGAGAGTCCTTGCGAGGAGCTTCGTTCAACTGCGGAAGGAAGGGTCCCGATGGATTGGTGTATGGAGGGTCTTCAGGAAGGGCACCGGTGCCCCAATCCTGAACGGGCTGCCCCGAAAAACCGGTACTCCCCCGGTCAGCGCCGGCGGTGAAGTTATCGCGCCCATACACACGGAGCGTCTTATACTGGGGCGACGTCTGAAGAACCGACCATCGACTGGCAAGATTGGCTCTTGCACCGGGGGTCGCAGGCGCCCACAATCCGAGCAGGAATAAGGTGCCCGCCAACATCAAAACAAATACAATGGCGAGCGCCAAGCGTTGAGGTCGTTGCGATCCGATCATTGAAGCTTCCTCCTTGATTGGTGCAGCTCTCCTTGTGATATATCCTTCGACGACCGCACTGGCGATGCGTTGAAGAGCGTGAGATTCTGCCAGGACGGCAACAGCGAACCTGGCGCGGTCCAACGCCCCCGAAGTAATTTGGAAAGCGAGAGGTGCGATCAATTCCGACTGAGCTGGACTCGTACATACCATACGAGATGCTGTCGAAAGATGGCTAGATTGCAAACGTATCGTCTACGCTATCCATGACGCATAGGAAACGTGACCGATACGACACAATACCTACGAAGAAGGCGATAACCGACGGAGGGCCGGCGAGTTGCAACTCGCCGGCCCTCCGTCGGTTACGAACAGTGGGCGATCACTGGGGAATGCAGAGCTTCTGACCCACGAAGATCAGATTCGGGTTCGTGATGTTGTTGGCTTGCGCAATTGCCTGTACAGTTGAGCCGAAGCGAATAGCGATAGAGTACAGTGTATCGCCTGTCTCCACTGTGTATGGCGTACAATCGGCTGGGGGCTGTGGCGGAGGGGGTGGCGTCACTCCTTGTGGGCATATCGTCAATTGCTGACCCACGAAGATCAGCGATGGATTGACAATGTTGTTTTGCAGGGCAATATCACTTACCGTTGTGCCGAAGCGCAGTGCCAGTGAGTACAGGGTGTCCCCCGGCTGGACGGTGTACGTGAAACACTCGCCCACCGGCGGCTGTGTGCCGGGTTCGCAATTCGGGATGATCAGTTTCTGACCAACGTAGATTTGATTCACATTCGTGATCCCATTGGCCTGCGCAATGTCGCTGACTGTGGTCCCGTATCGCCCGGCAATAGAGAAGAGTGTGTCGCCGGCCTGCACGGTGTAGACACATTGATTGGGAGACGGGGTGGGTGTAGACCCCGGGGCCGGCGTCTGGGTGGGCGCCGGCTTCGACGTTGGGGTAGGCGCGGCCCCGCTTGTGACCGTGATCGCCCCACCTGTCTTACTGGCGGGTATCTGATTTGCGCTGACGTCGGAGAGAAGGGCGCTTGTGAAGCTGACGTCGCTATTGCCCTGAGCCTTCCCTCGAAAGGTGATTGAAGCCAGTGTGCCGCTGCCGCTGACCGGCTCGGTCGGACTCAGCAAAGTCATGGCATAGCCGATAGTGCCTTCATCCGGGTTGACTGTGTTCTGAGCGACGAACCCCTTCCCGCCACTGATGTCGGGGAAATCTCCTGAGCTAATTTGCGTGCCGGGAACCAGTGTGTTAGCGTCAACAACCTCCACGATTTCCGGGTCATACTCCAATCGTACGTCAGCGCCAAACAGATCAATGACGTCTTGGACACGGATGTTGACAACCACGGTCTCGGCGACACCGACCGTCGCGGCACTTGGATCCAGCAATATGGCTGCCGATCCCTGAGCGGCAGCTAGCGGCGCCATTTCTGGTTCCCCAATCTCGGAGACAGCGGCGGATGCCGACGCAACAGAAATGGACGGGATCTCAGACGTGTCTGCCACTCTTGCCCGGGTGCAGCCGGCGGCGGGCAGTAGAAAAATCAGCAAGCCAACGATTAACAGACGCAACTCGAATCTCATAGTGGTGACCTCCTCGCATTCAACAAGCAGGGCGCAGAAACATGTGATGTATCAATCGTGTCACATGTCTCTGCACCCTGGCTGATTTGCATTCCAGCCCGCACTACGATGAGGTTGCGTCAGCAGACAGCCGACTCGAGTCCGCTTATCTCACAGCACTGTGAGGTACATACTCGACACCGACGGAAGTCCCCGTCGCAAGTTACGGAATACGGAGCTTCTGTCCCACCAAGATCGTGTGCGGGTTCGCCAAGTGGTTCAGGTATACGATTGCCTGTGGTGCAACGCCGTAGTACATGGCGATACTGTACACGGTGTCGCCTGGTTTCACGACGTGATATTTGTATCCGTGCCCAGCCTTGTACGAATCGTAGCTGGGGTGTGGATGCTTGCCATAACCATCACGACCGTACTTTGGACAGATGATCAACTTGGTGCCGGCCCGGATATACCACGGATTCACGATGTTGTTCGCGTGAGCCAGAGCGTATACTGTGGTGCCGTAGCGTTGAGCTATGCTGTACATCGTATCGCCGTGCTGGACCACATACGTCACGCAATCTGCCACCGGCGGATGATATGGCGGTGGATATGACACACCGTGGCAGTTGGGAATGACCAGTTTCATGCCAGGCCAGATGTAGTTGACATTGTAGATGCCGTTCGCCATCGCGATCGCCGATACCGTTGTCCCATTTTGGTGGGCAATCGAGTACAGAGTCTCGCCATAGCGCACTACATGCACACACTGCTTCCCCGGGTCCACAGGTGGATGATACGGCGGCGGAGGTGGGGGCTCAACCGGCATGGCGGTGATGCAATTGACGCCGACGAAGTTCAACTGGCGCATGTTTTCCTTTATGGCCAGGTCATCCGAGTCAATGTCACCATCACCGTCAATGTCGATGAGCTCGAACTCTCGGCTACCGCCGGCATCCCGCAGGTACTGGATGTGGGGGTCCAGGAATCTGAAGCGGATCCAGTAGATCCCCTCAAGCCCCTGGAAGTCTTCATAGAAGAAGAACTCACCCCGATGGCTCACCGGCTGGCTCGCCACGATACCTCCCTGTGGTGTAACAATCTCGACGACCGCGCCATCGCGAACTTCGCTGGCATCGCAGAAAGTTGCTGCGCCGTCCAGGATGAGCAGCGTCTGTGGCTTGGCGCGGGTTGGCGTGGGAGTGATCGTCGGATATGGCGTCATGGTCGGCGTCATGGTCGGCGTTGGGCTCGGTGTCGGTTTCGGATTCAGGCAGTCTACACCTGAGAAGTTGACCACAACGCTGGCCACATCCTTACCAGGCTGCTGGATGAGCCCCGTCGACTTCTGCACCGGTGAGAAGTAGCTCGGGTGCGTCACTTCGATGGTGTACTCAGCCGGCAGCACCAACGTGGCCACAATCACATAATTGCCGTTTGCATCGGTCGTCGTCATGTCACCTGGTGACTCAACGATGCGAACTGTTGCACCGCCCACTCCGGTGCCGTTCAAACAGTCCTCGACAGTCCCACTGATCACGACATTGCCAGTGGGCGGCTGCGGGGTAGGTGTCCGCTCGACAGTGATTGAACCATCCCGTGTAACGGCGGAAATCTCATTGGCCTTGGCATCGGAGAGCAAAACGCTATCCAGCTTGATGGCGCTGGTGCCCTCTCCGATCCCTTCGAATGTGATTCGGATTAATGGACCACTGCCGCTCACCGGGCTGGCCGGGCTGAGAAGCGTGGCAGCATAGGTTATCGTGCCCGCCGTATTGTCGGCGGAGTTGTCTACGACAAAACCTTTGCCACCGCTGATGTCAAGGAAAGCTCCCGGCTCGACCTGATCACCAGGAACCAGGGGATTGGAGTCGACCACCTTCACGATGCTGGGGTCGAAGCTTAGACGGAGGTCAACTCCGAACAAGTCAGACACATTATCAATTTGGACATCGACTGTTGTTGTATCACCTACATTGATGGTCTGTGCCGGTGGTTGAATCGAGACGATGGTCTCGGTTTGCTGATCGGGTGCGGCTATCGCACCGGCCGCAAACACAGCATAACCAGCGACGAGCAGAACCAACAGCAGGGACAACATACTGAGCTTTGTAGCTGCGGACGTATAGCGAGTCATCCCTATGCACCTCCTTGAAGCGGGATGGGCCAGCGGCGATCTGCCGGCCCTACGACATGAATGGTGAAACCCATCTTCCTGCAATATGGGCAGATCCCGATGAGTGGGCCATCGGGCCACACGGGAAGAAGGCTGTTACCGAGCTTATCATACCATAAGAACATCATTCTGTCAACATTTTTTATGTCTATTCTGCCTCCTTTTTCCTTAAAAGTTTGGCGAATACCCCTACATCTTGTGTATCTTGTCGCATCAACCACAATTTGTTGTGGTTGGTGGCGATGACGATTATGGAAAGCTATGATCTCCACCTACCGGAATACCCCTGCAATGCTGTCAAGTTGACGCGGTAAAGCAAGAGATGGTAGAATTCATGATCGATGACCCGGAACACCTGCGCCGCCCCAACAATAACCATAATGACCGATTTCGGCCTCGCGGAGCCATACGTGGCGGTCATGAAAGGCGTAATTCTTAGCATCGCCCCTGATGTTTCTCTGGTAGACCTCACCCACGCCATTCCTCCACAGGATGTTCACCGAGCGGCCTTTCTTCTGTCGACTACAGTTGATCATTTTCCTGCCGACACCGTCCACGTAGTCGTCGTGGATCCCGGCGTGGGTAGTGAACGCCGGCCCATTGCTGTGCAGACCGGTCGCGCCTGCTTTGTGGCACCAGATAACGGCGTTCTCACACTGGCACTTAGACGTCAACGAGCCGGGGTCATCATCCATCTGACCAATTCAGACTACTGGCTTCCTGAAGTCAGCGCCACCTTTCATGGCCGCGACATCTTCGCGCCGGTCGCCGCCTATCTGGCGCTGGGGGTACCCATCAACGACCTGGGCGATCCTGTCGACGACATTGTCCGATTGCCGGCAGCAGAGCCAGTGCGCGAACCGGACGGTGGTGTCCAAGGTCGGGTCCAACACATCGACCGGTTTGGGAACTGCATCACAAATGTGCCGGCGTACATGCTCCGTCTCGACACACCGTACATTGTTAAAGTGGCCGGCTCCTCGATTCGTGGCATCTCGCCAACCTACGTTGCGGTCGAATTCGGTATCCCTCTCAGCCTGATCGGCAGTTCAGGTTTCCTTGAGATCGCCGTGAGCGGCGGAAATGCCGCAGAGCAGCTTGGTGTCGATGTTGACGACACGGTTCTTGTCGTGCCAACCAAGACCCCCGGCCTCTGGAACTCTCTCGGTTGATCTCGCGTCTACGATGAAGAGGCACAACTGATAAATAAGTGAAGGAGAACCCATGACCGAGTTCATCATTGAAGGTGGACAGCCTCTTCGGGGGACTATTACGCCCAGTGGCAACAAGAATGCTGCCCTACCTATCCTTGCGGCGTGCCTTCTCACCGATCAACAAGTCACCCTGGGAAACGTGCCGCGTATCCGGGATGTTGAAACAATGCTTCAACTCCTGGCCGATTTGGGGGCCGAGGTCGAATGGACCGCCGGCAATACGCTTCACGTACGAGCTGCCTCACTCGACAAGGCTGAGCTTAACCCCAATCTATGCAGAAGGATCCGGGCCTCGATACTGTTTGCTGGCCCTATGCTGGCGCGAGCCGGCCGTTTGACACTGCCTCCTCCAGGTGGGGATGTAATAGGCCGGCGGCGAGTGGACACCCATCTGCTGGCACTCCGCAATCTTGGGGCCAGGATCGCCGTTCAAAACAACGCATACGAGATGGTAGCTAATGGCCTCAGGGGCCACGACATTTGGCTAGATGAGGCCAGCGTTACGGGCACCGAGAATGCCCTCATGGCAGCCACTACAGCAGAAGGTACGACAGTTATCCGCAACGCGGCTTCTGAACCACATGTTCAGGACCTGGCACACTTCCTCAACGCGCTTGGAGCACGTATCAGCGGCATCGGGAGCAACACCCTGGTTGTTGAGGGTGTAGAGTCTTTGTCCGGGGGCCATTTCCGAATCTCAGCCGATCACATCGAGGTGGGGAGCTACATCGGTTTAGCGGCCATCTGCGGCGATGGTGTCCACATCACTGATGCAGCGCCAGGGGTGCTGCGCATGATTCGGCTCGTTTTCCGCCGGCTCGGCGTCGAAGTTGAAGTCACGGGCTCTGATGTATATGTGCCCGCTAACCAATCGCTGCGAATCATCGACGACGCCGGTGGTGCTGTTCCCAAGGTCGACGATGGACCGTGGCCGGCCTTCCCAGCCGACTTGATGAGTATTGCGTTGGTCGTGGCTACTCAGGCCCAGGGCACAATCCTGATCCATGAGAAAATGTTCGAGAGCCGGCTCTACTTCGTCGACAAACTCATCAGTATGGGCGCCCGAATCATCCTGTGCGACCCTCACCGGGCGGTCGTCGTCGGGCCAGCGCGTCTGCAAGGAGCGCCGCTCGAAAGTCCTGACATCCGGGCCGGGATGGCACTGCTCATAGCTGCTTTGGCAGCCGAGGGCAGAAGTGTCATCCGCAATATCAGCCAGATCGATCGTGGATATGAGACTGTCGATGGCAAATTGCGTGCCCTGGGCGCCAGAATCGTGCGTGTCGACTGACGAAATCACACTGCTAATCCATAAGTCGTCGGTTTTCAATGTGGCCGGCCTTGGTCCAATCATTGGTCCGAGGCTTTTCTATTGTTCAGGTACAGACACTAAGGCAATCATAGTGTACACTATTTCTGTGAGAACTTCATACTACTAGATATGGGGTAGTGACTGGCTCAATAATGGCATATATAGTGGGTATTCCCTGCATCTACCCGGCGTCAAACTCTTCAGCATGTCCCTGACCCCCCATGTACAGCGCAACTCCGCGTAGTCTTCTGGAGGACTCCCGAAATGGTGCAGCGGCCATTTGCGCGCAACATGGAAACACTGTATAATTAACGACTGCCAAATTGGGAAGGAGTGACTAACGTGCCGAAGCGAACATACCAGCCAAAGAAGCGTCGCCGACTTCGGAAGCATGGCTTCCGCAAACGAATTCAGACCAAAAGCGGGCGGATGGTTCTCAAACGCCGCCGGCTAAAGGGCCGCAGTCGCCTGACGCCTCGGAAGCATCGGAAGTAGGTGATAGCTGCTGAGGGTTTGGGGGCTCTTCGGGCCGTAGGATCCTCTGCGGTTGCCAGCCATTATCGAATGAAGCGGAAGTTTCGGCTATCAGACAAAGAGCAATTTCAACGAGTGCGACGAGAAGGACGGTCCTGGTCAAATCGGATGACTGTCCTCTGCGCAAAGCGGAACGATTTGGGGCACAACCGATATGGATTTGCCGTAGGCCGGCGCATCGGCAAGGCGGTGATTCGAAACCGGGTGAAGCGGCTAATGCGTGAGGTCGTTCGGCTGAGGCGAGACACGCTCGAATCGGGGTGGGACCTGGTGTTCATCGCACGGGGGCCAATCCGAGGAGCCACCTTTCAAACGGTGGATGATATGGTGACACAGTTACTGTATCGAGCTGCGTTGTTGGTTGAACACAATGATGAAGACACTAGCACTGGGACTGATTAGGGTCTATCAACGCTTAATCTCGCCGATCTTCGGTCAAACCTGTCGGTTCGAGCCATCTTGTTCCAAATATACCTACGAAGCGATAGACAAATACGATCTGGTCAAGGGCGGGTGGATGGGCGTCAGGCGTATCACTCGCTGTCATCCGTTCAACCCCGGCGGCTACGATCCAGTCCCGTAAACCAGCGCATCTGAAGTTAGATCAGTTGTCATCGCCACCTTCTAACTTCCGACATCTGCGCCTTCGAGAGGGGGTTTTCTTTTGGGCGCGTATTTCAATAGTCTGATTGTTCAGCCGGCTGTACAACTGCTGCAATACATGTACGGCCTCTTGGGCAGCTATGGTATTGCCATCATTGTCTTTGGCATTGTGGTCAAGATGGTGACCCTTCCGCTGACAATCCAGCAACTCAAGTCATCGCGGGCTATGCAGCGCATCCAGCCTCTGATGAAGCAGTTGCAGGAGGATTACAAGGACGATAAGGAGAAGCTCGCCCAGGAGCAGATGAATCTCTACCGTGAGCATGGTGTCAACCCTCTTGGGGGCTGCCTCCCCCTGGTTATCCAGTTGCCCGTCCTGTGGGGATTGTACCGGGCCATTCTTAATCTTTCCCAGACAGACCCTGCGTTTGGGGACAGGTTTCTGTGGCTCAAGAGCTTAGCAGAGCCTGAAGGTATGCCGTATATCCTCATCGGCCTCATGGTCGTCTCGCAATTTCTGTATCAGCGATTGATGACACCGCCAAGCGCCGATCCACAACAGGAATCGATGCAGAAGGTGATGCAGTTCACACCGATCATATTCGCCTTTGTGTTTATCAAGCTACCGGCGGGATTGGTGCTGTACTACCTGGTGTTCAACGTTGTCAGTGTTGCGCAACAGTTAGCCATTAATAAGTGGACTGATTTACAGTCGCCGGTCCTGACAATGGCGACAGCCAATACTTCGGGCGGTGGCAAGGCCAAAGCGCAAGGAAAGAAGACTACCGATGACAAACATCGCAAGCGACGTCGAGGAAGTTGAAATTCGAGCATCCAGCGTATCGGAAGCCATTCAAAAGGGCCTCATCCAGTTGGGTGCGACGCGGGACGATGTGAAGATCGAAGTCCTGAGCGAAGGAAGTCGCGGAATCCTGGGTATCATCGGGGCTGAAGATGCGCGGGTGCGGTTGCGCCTTCGCCGACCACGTACCCTCCGGCCTGAGCTGGAACCTGCAGCGAAAGAGCCAGCCCCGGTAGGTGAACCTGTCGTGGAAACGGTTGCAGAACCAACCGCAGATATAGTTTCGGAAATAGCGCCGGATGTGGAATCAACTGAGGCACCCGAAGTTGACGCGGCCGAAGTCGCCATTGAAGCGGTCCGAGAGTTGATCCGGCGAATTGGCGTGCCGGCCCCTGTCGAGTTCCGGGAGCGGGGCCAGGGAACTAGCGAACATCCGATTATCATCGATGTCCAGGGCGAGGATCTGGGCGTATTGATTGGATCGCAGGGGGCCACCCTCCAGGCACTCCAGTACATCGTTCGCTTGATTGTCAGCCGGCAAACCCACCAGTGGACCAATATCGTCATCGACGTGGGTGGATATCGCCAACGGCGGGAGCGTTCTCTGGGCGAACTGGCCCAACGTATGGCTGATCGGGTTCGCCAAAGCGGCCGGCCCGTCTCACTCGAGCCTATGCCGGCCAACGAACGGCGTATAATTCACCTGACATTACGGGATGATCCCGACGTAGCAACCCTAAGTGTCGGGCAAGGCGGCGATCGCAAGGTTACAATTCGCCCGCAGCGCTGACATCTCAATCCTGCCGTGAGGGATTAAACGGGTGAGAGGACTGCCATGCCCCCCGACTACGTGGTCATCGGCCATATCACGAAGGATGTCACTCCCAACGGCTACACCATCGGTGGCACTGCCACCTACGCGGCAGTGACGGCCCGGAACCTGGGCCTCACGGTTGGCATTGTCACAAGTTTTGATTCCGGCTTTGATCCAGACAGCCTTCTGGCCGGCATCGAGATAGCACACATCCCCGCTGGCGAAACCACGACATTTCAGAATATCTACCACGACGGTCGGCGTGAACAGTACGTTCACGCCGTTGCCGCTCCCATCGATCCCACTGCTGTGCCCGGAACCTGGCGGCTAAGCCCTGTCATCCATCTGGGGCCCCTTGTCAACGAGATTCCTGATCAGATTCTGGATGTTTTGGACGCCCAGTCGTTGATCGGTGTGACACCGCAGGGGTGGATGCGACAGTGGAACGAGGCCGGGCATGTGCAGCCTCGATGCTGGCATAACGCAGAGAACATCCTGCGCCGTGCCGATGTGCTTGTGTTCAGCCTAGAGGATGTCGCTCACATGCCCGACGAGATTGATCGCTTAGCTGATCTGGCCCAACTCATGGTTGTGACTAGGGGACGAGCCGGCGCGAGTCTGTTTCTGGCCGGCAAAAGGACTGACTATCAAGCCTTCGAGGCTGCGGAAGTCGATCCGACCGGGGCCGGCGACGTGTTTGCAGCCGCGTTCCTGATTCGACTCCGCGAGACAGACGACCCACACGAGGCAACTCGCTTCGCGAATGCTGTTGCGTCCCTGTCCATCGAAGGGCCGGGGGTGTATGGTATTCCTACCCGAGACCAGGTGGAGCACAGGCTTCGCCACGGTCGCCTCCGCAGGCTTTGACAAGTGAGTAGAGTCTACGCTGTTGCGAATCAAAAGGGTGGTGTCGGCAAGACGACGACCGCTGTGAATCTGGGCGCGGCTGTGGCATCCTTTGGGCAGCACGTTCTGCTGGTCGATGTAGACCCGCAGTCTAACGCAACCAGTTCTCTGGGGTTCAACAGTGGCGATCTCCGGCAGTCAGTCTACGATGCGATCATCGGCGAGCGTCCACTGAGGGAAATCGTGCGCCAGGCAAGCCAACCTGGCCTGGAAGTCGCACCATCATCACCCGATCTGGCCGGCGCAGAAGTAGAATTGGTCGCCATGATCAACCGCGAACGCCGGCTTCGGCGCGCTCTGGACGACTGTCGCGACAGCTTTGACGTGATCCTGATCGACTGCCCGCCCAGTCTGGGGCTTCTAACTGTGAACGCTCTGAGTGCAGCCGATGAGGTACTTATTCCGGTGCAATGTGAATATCTGGCCCTGGAAGGTCTATCACTCCTGATGCGGACCATCGACATGGTCCGCCGCCACCTGAACCCCGAGTTGCGGCTGGCCGGACTGGTGATGACCATGCACGACGCTCGTACGAACCTGGCCCAGCAGGTTGTAGAAGAAGTGCGCCATCATTTTCCCGATCAGTGCTTCAATACCATCATCCCGCGCAGCATTCGCCTGAGCGAAGCTCCCAGCTATGGCGAGACGATCTTGACCTATGCGCCCCACTCCACGGGCGCTGTTGCCTATCGACTGCTGGCCCAGGAGATGCTGACAGAGATGGGGGCAGGGGCGCAGGCGTTCGGGGAGACGGAACGGGGTCCGGAGACTGGGGACTAGAGATGGGAGATTGGAGATTGTGACGCAGAGACGTGGGCTTGGACGGGGTTTGGAGTCTCTCATACCACCAGCGGATGCAGAGAAGCCGGCCGGCATGCAAGAAGTCTCGGTCGACCGCATCACCCCCAATCCGTGGCAGCCGCGTCTGGACCTGAACGAGGAACAGTTGCAGGAACTCGCTGACTCGATCCGCGAGCACGGTCTCATTCAGCCCCTCATCGTGACCAGCGCGACCGATGGCTACCAGCTAATCGCCGGCGAGCGTCGTTGGCGGGCGGCGAGGCTGGCCGGCCTGGATCGGGTACCCGTCATCGTTAAGGAGGCCGGCGATCGGGCTAAGCTGGAGTTGGCGCTGGTCGAGAATCTGCAGCGAACCGATTTGAATCCACTGGAAGCAGCTATGGCGTATGACCAACTCATTCGCGATTTCGGTCTTACCCATGCCGAGGTCGCCGAGCGGGTTGGCAAGAGCCGCGTCACCATAACCAAGTCGCTGCGCTTGCTGCGTCTCCCCGACGGTGTCAAGCAGGCGCTGGCAGCCGGCGAGATCACCGAAGGGCACGCCGATGCACTGGTACCGCTGGATAGCCAGGAACTCCAAATGCAGATTGTGGAGCGCATCCGCTACGATGGGCTAAATGTTCGTCAGACCGAGCAGTTAGTGCGTCGGATGCGGGAGAGCCAACCAGAGCCGACTACGCATTCGTCTTCCCAACAGCGCGACCCGCACGTGGAGGCGCTGGAAGATGAGTTCCGGCAGGCCTTGGGCACGAAGGTAAACCTGTTTCGGACGGAGCGGGGAGGCCGGCTGGTCATTCACTTTTTCTCAGATGAAGAACTACAGGCCCTCTACGACGCTATCGTAGGAGGTTAACCCCGGCAGTTGAAACTGCACCAACGTTTGCGAAGTCGCCCCCTTCGACAGGC
>JBHHXF010000032.1:0-16493 GCA_046756905.1 Anaerolineae bacterium
GAAAGCGTACACCTCCACGCCGGCCTCCCCAGCCTCCCGCAGCACCTGAGCAAAGTCCGGGTCGGCCGCCGCGTGGGGTCGGAAACAGCGGGCGTCATCCCGCTGGATGACGAACACCACCGCCGCGCGGTGTCCCTGTTGTCGAGCGGCCATCAGTTCCCGGACGTGGCGCTGTCCCCGCAGCGTGGGCGCATCTGGGAACAGCCCGCAGCCGTCCTCCACCAGCGTGACGGATTTCACTTCCACGTAACACAGCTCGCCGGCCTTCTCCAGCCGGGAATCCAGCCGGCTTTCACCGAACCGGACCTCCGGCTGGACACGGTCATAGCCGGCAAAAGCGTCGAGCCGACCGGCCGCCACAGCCTCGTGGAACAGCCGGCTGGGGAGCCGCGCGTCCATCGACACCAATCGGTCGCCCAGACGAACCATCACCAGGTCGTAGTCCGTGATGCGGTGCGGCGCGGGGGCGTGAGCCAGGAGGACTGGCTGACCAGGTATGAGCAATTCGTGCAGCCGGCCTGAATTAGGCACATGCGCTTGGGTGGACTGCCCGTTGACGAGGACAGTCGCTCGAAATCGGTTGTCGCGCTGGACGAACCTACCTTCGACCAGCGCCCGCTCAATCCGCATCGTCGCGCAGCAGCGTGACGTCACCGACGGCGATCTCGGCCAGAGAGCCTTCGTCTCGCCGCACCAGGAGCCCGCCTGAGCGGTTCACGGCTTCGGCAACCCCTTCCACAACGCCCCGCGACCATGTCACCCTGACACGCCGGCCAATCGTGCTCAGATTGTGTGACCATTCCTCGCGGGGTGAGTGGCCGGCCTTCAATGCCCGATAGCGGCGATCTACAACCGAGAGGATGGCCCGAACCAGCGCCAGCCGATCAACCGGTCTGCCCAGGAGCACCATAAGGCTGGTTGCCGTCGGCGGGATGCCGGCTATGTCCGCCGGATCGAAGTTCACGTTCAACCCCAAGCCGACCACCGCGTAGTCGAGCCGATCTCCGATGAAGCTGCTCTCTGTCAGGATGCCCCCGACCTTGCGACCGCCGACCAGCACGTCATTGGGCCACTTCAGGCTGGCCTGCAAGCCGGTGACTTCGCCGATGCCGTCGATGGCAGCCAGAGAAACGACCATGGTCAACAGGTGGGCGTCGCTGGCCGGCAGGTCGGGGCGAAAGAGGATGGACATGAGGATGCTCGAGCCTACCGGGGCATCCCATCGGCGTCCCAGGCGTCCGCGGCCCGCTGTCTGCTCGTCGGCCAGGATCACCAGGCCCTCGTCGGCTTCCCTGGCCGCCTTAGTCTTCGCGATGACGTTGGTGGAGCCTACGGATGGGTAGAAGAGAACCCTCCGACCGATGATGTCAGTCTGTAGGCCGGCCATCACCTGCTCAGCGCTGAGACTCTGGTCGTTATCTTGAAACATAATGTCACCGACTGTATTGGATCGTGAGAGGCACTATCAGCATCACCATTGTACTACGTTTTGAATCCTTGACAAAGGGAAGGCCGGCACATACAATTTGGGTTGGAGAGGCAAAAAATGGAGCGATTGTGGGCGCCGTGGCGTATGGAATATCTTCAAGGTGAGCATGTGGAAAGTTGTATTTTCTGCGAGAAGCCGGCTGAAGAAGACGATCGTACCAACTATATACTATATCGGGGTGAGCACGCGTATATCCTGCTGAACATTTACCCCTATAGCAACGGCCACCTCATGGTCGCACCCTATGCCCATCTTGCCCAGTTGACTGATCTGGACCAGGCAGCCCGGAGTGAAATCATGGAACTGGCAACTCTATGCACCCGGCTTCTGACGCGGACCAGCCACCCTGCCGGCTTTAACATGGGCGCGAACATGGGTAAGGCGGCCGGAGCCGGCTTCGACGATCACTTCCATCTACATGTGGTACCCAGGTGGCTCGGTGATACGAACTTCATGCCCGTTGTCGGTAACACGCGGGTCATTCCGGCATCATTGGACGAGACCTACGATCTGCTCAAGCAGGCGCTGACCGAGATACAGTAATCAGTGATCAGTCATCAGTCATCAGTGAACAGACATGGTAACTGATTAGAGGGTGATGGTTGACCACTGCTTACTGATTACTGAATACTGATGACTGATCACTGATAACCGATAACTGATTACTGATAACTGGCACGTAACATTCACCAACTAAGGAGACAAACGATGAGTTCATCACGCGAGGTGGTCATCGCCGGCGCTGCCCGGACGGCCATCGGGAGGTTTGGCGGGACCCTTTCGACAGTTCCAGCGACGACACTAGGCGGCATCGCCATCCGCGCGGCCGTGGAGCGGGCCGGCATCGATCCGGCCACCATCGACGAGGTGGTGATGGGCCAGGTGTTGCAGGCCGGCGTCGGCATGGCGCCAGCGCGCCAGGCGGCGATCAGCGCCGGCTTGCCGGACACCATCAGCGCATCGACGGTCAACAAGGTATGTGGCTCCAGCCTGAAAACCATCATGCTGGGCGCGGCGATGATCCGGGCCGGCGATGCGGACGTGATTGTGGCCGGCGGGATGGAGAATATGAACCTCGCGCCCTATATGCTGGAGCACGCCCGCACTGGCTATCGATTGGGAGACGCCAAGATCATCGATGCGACCGTTCACGACGGTCTGTGGTGTCCGTTTGAAGATTGGCACATGGGCAACGCCGCCGAGTTCATCGCTGCTGAGTTTGGTGTGACACGCGAGGAGCAGGATGCGTTTGCCCTGGAGAGCCATCACAAGGCGATTCGCGCCATCGATGAAAGGCTATTCCAGGGCGAGATTGAGCCGGTGTCCGTCCCTGTGCGCAAAGGGGATCCGCTGGTGTTCGATACCGACGAGTCCCCCAGGCGAGACACGTCGGCCGAGGCGCTGGCACGGCTGCGGCCGGCCTTTCAACCGGACGGCACGGTGACAGCCGGCAACGCGCCCGGCATCAACGACGGCGCGGCCGCGCTGGTGCTCATGAGCCGGTCCGCGGCCGAGGCGCAGGGCGTCCGACCCATCGCCCGGATTCGAGCCTACGGGCAGGCCGGCGTGAACCCGAAGTGGATCTTCCACGCACCAGTGCCGGCCATCCGCAACTTGATGGAGAAGGATGGCACCACCATCGACGACTATGAACTCATCGAGGTGAACGAGGCATTCGCGGCTCAGATTCTGGCCAACGGCAAAGAGTTGGGATGGGACTGGGACCGCGTCAACGTTCACGGTGGCGCCATCGCGCTGGGCCACCCGATTGGCGCCAGTGGGTCGCGGATCGTAGTGACATTGCTCCATGCCATGCAGCAGCGAGGTAAACAGACCGGCCTGGCGGCGGCCTGCCTGGGCGGCGGCGAGGCAGTTGGGTTAAGCATTGAGATGGAGGATGCTTGACGCCGCCTGGCGAATGAATTCGCGGCAACCCTTCGACAGGCCCCTCGACAGGCTCGGGAGGGACCTCAGGACGTCGCCCTTGCGAAACCTGTCTGCGCAGGTTAGCCGCCGTAGGGCGACTTTGCAATCGTTGGCGCGGTTTCAACCGCCGGCCACGATTGCCTCCCACACCCGCTCTGAGGTCAGCGGCATCTGGAGATCGCGGACACCCAGGTGAGCCAGAGCGTCCACCACAGCGTTGACGACGGCCGGCGTTGCCGCGATCGTGCCGGCCTCGCCCACCCCTTTTGCCCCCAGCGGATTCAGGTACGTCGGCGTCACCGTGCGGGCCGTCTCGAAACGGGGCAGCATCGTTGCCCGGGGCACTGCGTAGTCCAGCAGTGTCCCGCTGAGCAATTGACCGGCGTCGCTGTATGAAACCGCCTCGTACAGTGCCTGGCCGATCCCCTGCGCGACTCCGCCGTGAACCTGGCCGTCAACGAGCATCGGATTGATCACCGTTCCGCAGTCGTCGACCGCCACATAGCGTACGATTTCAACCTGACCTGTTGCTGGATCGACTTCGACGACGCACACATGGGCGCCGAAGGGGAACACAAAGTTGTCGGGATCGAAGGCGCGAGTGGCTTCGAGTCCGGGCGGAATCTCCGGCGGTAGCAGGTTGGCACGATAGGCCGCCTGGGCAACTTCTATGAGGGATAGTGCCCGATCTGGCAAACCACGAACATACAGTTTCCCATGTTGCAGGACTACATCGTCCGCGATGGCTTCGAGCAAAGCTGCCGCAATCTGGCACGCTTTTTCCTCCACCGCATCGAGCGCCAAGCTCACCGCTCCCCCACCCACGGCTATCCCCCGGCTGCCGGCTGTTCCACCTCCGTACGGGACCGCTGAGGTGTCTCCATACATAACTGTGACGTTATCTACAGGGACGCCCAAGCGCGCCGCCACTATCTGAGTTATCGCCGTCTCGGTCCCCTGTCCGTGGGGCATCAGACCGGTCAGCACCGTGACCACTCCCGACGGCTCGACTCGAACGGTGGCGTGCTCCCAGCTTCCATACCACGCACTGGATGGTCCGAAGCCGGCCATCTCCACGTACGTCGAAAGGCCGATGCCCAAGAGCTTGCCGCCGTGCGCGCGCCGGCGCACCTGCTCAGTCCGAAGCGCTGGATAGTCTACTATTGCGAGCGCCTTGTCCAGGGCCGCCTCGTAGTCGCCACTGTCGTAAATAACGGCGATGGGGGTGAAATATGGGAAGTTGTCGGCCGGAATGAAGTTGCGCCGGCGTAGTTCGGCCGGATCCATGTCTAACTCGCGGGCCAGCATATCGACGGCTCGCTCCAGCAAATACGTCGCTTCGGGCCGGCCTGCGCCCCGGTAGGTGCTGATGGGCGTGGTATTCGTGAACACGCCGGTGATGTCTGTTGCGGCTGCTTCAAAGGAGTAGCAACCGACGCTCATGAAGGCCGTGGCGGCCGGCACGTTGGGCGTGAGCAAATGCGGATACGCACCCAGGTCCGCAACAATCCGCAGGCGAATTCCCAGCATACTGCCGTCGTGTGTCGCTGCCAGAGTCACATATTGAATCTGGCTACGGCCATGCGTCGTGGCTGCTAGGTCCTCACTGCGGCTGGCGGTCCAGCAGACAGGCCGGCCAAGGGTCATGGCCGCCACGGCGATGAGAACCTCCTCGGCATAAACAGCCTGTTTACTCCCAAAAGCCCCGCCAACATCCGAGGCAATCACTCGCAGCCGGTTCTCCGACATTCCCAGCATGGCCGCCACGTAAGATCGAACCCGATGGGGGATTTGGGTCGATGTCCACAGCGTGAGCCGTGATGTACCCGGATGGTACTCTGCTGCCACTGACCGAGCTTCGAGCGCGACAGCAGCCACGCGCTGGTTGGAATAACGTGCTTCAATCACGACGTCGGCACGCTCGAAGGCATCGTCTATGTCACCGCCGGCGACTTTCAGGGTGTACGCGACGTTGTCGGGAGCAACGGCGTGAATTGTGGGTGCATCGCTCGTCAGCGCAGCTTCGGTGTCCACCACAGCCGGCAGTGGCTCGTAATCAACGTGGATCACATCCAGAGCGTCGTGAGCGATGTACGGGTCGTCGGCCACGACCAGGGCAACCCCCTCACCCACGTGACAGACCTTGTCGACCGCCAGGGGCCAGTAGGCCGGCTGCTTCACCTCGCCGATGCGCGGCTCTGTGGGCAGCGGCTGTTGGAGACGATCGCGAATCTGCCGGCCTGCGAACACGGCGTGGACGCCGGCCATCGCTTCGGCCTTGGCGGTGTCGATGGCTCGGATGCGGGCGTGGGCGTGGGGACTGCGCAGGATAGCGGCATGAAGTGCGCCGGGGAGTTTCAGGTTGTCGACGTACTCGGCCTGGCCCTGGATAAAACGCGGGTCCTCCCGCCTCCTGGCCGGCCTGCCGACGGGATTCGATTGGGTTGTGTGAGAAGTCATAGATCGAACTCCGGCCTTGGTTGAGGCGCCGGCCCCTCGAAGAAGGGCTCGCGGGCCAGCCCCAGGATGTGTACCGCCGACTGCTTAATGACCACCGTCCACCGCTTCTGCCGGCCAACGTCCAGCCGGTGATAGGCATGGCTGGACAGCTCGATTTCCAGGTCGATGGAGCCAGGCTGAGTCAGCAGGCGGCCCTGTGAATCGAGAAAGGGTTCCTCGATGTGGAACAGCAGCGTGTAGTGTGTGCCGTGATCCAGCTCCTCGACGATGTGACCCCGCAGTTGGACCTCCGGTTCGGATCGAGACAGGCTTCTTTCGGGCCGCAGCAGCGTCACCTGTTCGGGCCGCACGCAGCAGTCGAGGCGCGCGCCTACGGCGTAGGGAGCCGGCGGGGCCCACAGTGTCGCTCGTCGAGTGGCGATACGCAGGCCGTCATCGCCGGCGTAGATCACCTGTCCACTGAAGATGTTCTTGGCGCCGGTGAAGCGCGCCACGGTCCGGTTGGCCGGCCGCTGAAGGATTTCGCGGGGTGGCCCGAGCTGTAACACACGTCCCGCGTTGAAGACAGCCATCTGGTCAGCCAGCATGTGAGCCTCTTCCAGGTCGTGAGTCACAAACAGGATGGGCAGGTCGAAACGTTGTTTGACCTCCACCAAGTCGCGCCGAAGACGGCTGCGCAGGGGTGTGTCCAGCGCCGCGAAGGGCTCGTCCAGCAGCAGCACGCGGGGCTGCGTGACCAGCGCTCGGGCTAGGGCAACCCGCTGCTGCTGCCCCCCCGACAGTCGGTCTGGCCGGCGACTTCCTAGCCCCTCCAGCCGCATCACCTCGAGCATCTCCCTAACAATCTGCTGTTTCTCGCGCGCGGAATGGCCGGTAAGCCCAAAGGCGATGTTCTCAGCGACGGTCAGGTGGGGAAACAAGGCGTAGTCCTGCATGACGTAGCCCACGCGCCGGCGCTGAGGCGGTAGGTTCACCCCCCGCTCGCTGTCGAACACACATTCGCCGTTGATGGCGATGTGGCCGGCGTCGGGCGTCAAGAGGCCGGCCACCGCGCGGAGCGTCATCGTCTTGCCGGCCCCCGACGGCCCAAAGAGCACCGTCAAGCCTGTGTCAACCTGAAACTCGACGTCCAGGGCAAAAGTGCCCAGATGTTTTTGGATACTGACTTGTAACATCGTAACACCATGAAGGGTAGGCAGATATGGCCAATAGCGCGAGCGTGAAACGTGAAACGTGAAACGTGAAACATGATGCCCTTACGTCTTGCGTCTCACGTATCACGCATCACGTTTCACGTATCAGTCCACCACAAGGCGTGTCGCATGACGGGCCACGATGACGAGCACCATGGCGACCACCGTCATCAACACCACCATCACGTTGGCCTCCGCCTGCCGGCCGGCCTGAACGAGATCGTAGATGGCGATGGCCATGGTCTGGGTGCGGTGTGGGATGTTGCCGGCCACCATCAGCGTCACTCCGAATTCGCCCAGCGCGCGGGCGAAGGCCAGCACGGTGCCGGCCAGGATGCTGCGCCAGGCCAGCGGCAGCGTCACACTCCAAAAGATGCTGAACTCCGACCGGCCCAGCGTCCGCGCCATGTCTTCCAGCCGGGGGTCCACACTCTCGAAGCCGGCCCGGGCAGCCTGAACCAGGAGCGGGAACGATGCCACCGACGCAGCCAAAGTCGCCCCCCGCCAGGTAAATACCAACGGCCAGCCGAGGCCGGCAAAGAATCGCCCGACCGGGCTCTGCTGGCCCAGCGCGACCAGCAGGTAATACCCCAGGACCGTGGGCGGCATCACCAGCGGCAGCGTGGTCAGCGCATCCAGCAGGCTCTTGCCCCGGAACTCAGGGCGGGCCAGAACCCAGGCGACGAGCAGCCCGACCACGAGGGACAGCAGCGTGGCCACAGTTGCCACGCGCAGTGAGAGCAGCAATGGGAACCAGTCGAAGGTGGGCATGTCAGAACTCTCCTGGCAGCAGAAAACCGTATTGCTTCATGATGGGCCGGCCTTGGGGACCGTTGACAAACTCGATAAAGGCGCGTGCGGCCTGCTCGTTGGGGCTGCCTCGGATCACGGCCAGTGCCTGGTTCAGGGGCTCGTGGAGGTCAGCATCGATCAGCGTCCAACTGATTTCGGGCACGTCAGCAATGGATAGTGCAACGATGCCGGCCGGCGCGTTGCCCGTCTGCACGAATTGCAGCGTCTGGCGTACGTTTTCACCGTAGACCAGCTTGGGCTGGAGACCATCCCACACGCCGGCGTGCTGGAGCGCCTGTTTGGCCGCCAGGCCGTACGGCGCATGATCAGGATTGGCGATAGCCACGCGGTGGATCGATGGATCGAGCAGGTCTCCCAGGGTCGCTGCCGTCGCGCCGGCCTTGCGGTTCACGGACAGCACAATCCGGCCCTGGCCGTACAACTGCTGCGTGTCGGGGATGACCAGGCCCCTGTCCCGCAGACGATCGATGTAGTCGACGTTCGCCGCGGCGAACAGGTCGAAGGGTGCTCCATTCTCAATCTGGGTTGTAAGGTTGCCGGTCGAGCCGAAGGAGAAGATCACGTGCCGGCCCGTCTGCTGCTCGAAAAGCTGCCCAATGTCGGTCAAGGCGAACTGCAAGTCGGCGGCGGCCGCGACCAGCAGGTCGTTCCCGCGCACTATTCGGGGTGTGCTTGTGGCCGCCGACCCCGCGCAAGCCACGACGAGGAGAAGGCCGGCCAGGCAAGACAGGGTTCTTGCGAAGGGCATATGACAACGAATTCCAGGATTCATCGAATCGCAGAAGATGACACATCCTGAATGTTCCACTGAGGCTCACACAGCTTCCAGGAGGCGAGAGTAATCCTCAGCCGTGTCGATGTCGAGCAGGGGGAGCTCGCTGTCCAGAGGCACGACCACGACTTTCTCAGGGTGGCGACGCACGATTTGCCGGCCGCCCTCGTCGCCGGCGATCTGAGCCAACTCTGGGAACAGGGAGCGATCAAAGAGAACCGGCATACCACGGCGGTCCTGGAAAACCGGCAGAACGATGGGCGCGCCCGTCTGCTGATACGTCTCGATGATCTGATCGATGACCACCGAGGTCAAGAACGGCTGGTCGGCGGGCAGGAAGAGAGCACCGTTGGCGGTGGGCACGACAGCCGCCAGGCCGGCCTTCACTGAGGTGCTCTGTCCATCGCGGAAGTGGGAGTTCTCGACGAGGGAAACATCCAGGCCGGCCAGCGCCCGCCTGACCCGCTCTCCCGCAAACCCGACCACGACTATCAGCTCACACAGGCGCGAGGCCAAGGCCGCTGTGGCAATTCGCCGCACGAGGGGTTCACCGTCGAACGGCAACAACTGTTTCAACCGACCCTTGCTCATGCGCGTCGATTCGCCGGCCGCCAACAACACCCCACTTACTTGCACCAAGTCCTCCACAACCTCCCTTGAACCAGTGATCAGTATTCAGTGATCAGTCATCAGTCATCGGTTGTCAGGTACTGATACCTGAATACTGATTACTGATCACTGATTACTGGCTAACGCCGTGGCTCGCAGCGACGATTTCCGCAATGATGGACACGGCGATCTCTTCGGGGCGCTTCGCTCCCAGGTCCAAGCCGATGGGCGCATGAATACGATTCAGTTGCTCCTCTGTCACCCCCTGCGCCCTGAGCTTCTCGACCCGCTTCGCGTGAGTCTTGGTTGAGCCGAGAGCCCCGATGTAGCGCGCCGGCCTCTCCAGGGCGGTCTTCAGGGCAGGGTTGTCCAGCTTCTCGTCGTGAGTCAGCACCACCACATACGTTGCTTCATCGATGGTCATCTTTTGTAGAGCCCTGGCCGGCCACTCCAGGATCAGCTCGTCAGCGTGGGAGAAGCGCTCCGGCGTGGCAAACGCTGATCGGGCATCCACCACGATAGTGCGGAAGCCCAGTTCCTTCGCAAATGCGACCAGTGGAATGGCGATGTGTACCGCTCCCACGATGATCAGCTTCGGTGGGGGTGGGAAAACGTCGATGAAGACCTCGACGGGCTCGCCGGCCACGTTGCCTGCCCCAAGCCCCGTTGAGGGGATAGATGCACGATCCGACCGCTGCTCGGTCAGCAGCGAGGCCGTGTAGTGCAACACGCGCTCATTCAGATCGGCGCTCCCCAGGTCCCCCTCCATGTGACCATCGGGCCAGATGAGCAGCTTCTTGCCCAGGCCAGGGCCGGCGACCACCGTGGCCAGAGCGACCAGTTTTTCATCGTTCAGAGACTGTTTGAGCAGATCGTAGATTGCAGGCACAACAGAAGAAACCTTGTTCTGGTATTAGGATTGCGTATTACGTATTGCGTAACAAGGAGCACTTCTTTACGCAGTACGAAGTACGCAATACGCACTCTACCACTCCAGCGGCTCCACAAACACCTCGATATTCCCCCCACACGCCAGCCCTACATCCCACGCCAGCTCATCGGCAATGCCGAACTCGACCAGCTTCGGCTGTCCGGTTTTCATGACCTGCTGGGCTTCTTCGAAGACCGCCCCCTCGACGCAGCCGCCGCTCACCGAGCCGACCATATCGCCGGCTGATGATACCGCCATCTTTGAGCCTAGTGGTCTTGGTGCTGATCCGTAGACTTTTACCACGGTGGCGATAGCAACTTGCTTGCCATCATCCAGCCAACTATCGATTTCTTGAAGAATCTCACGCATATTCGTTTCCTATCGAATCCCGATTATACCACCTCAATCCGTGTTCCACAAGCACGAATTGGACAAATTGACTAAAATCATGTATCATTGTGCTTCGGTCTCGTTGAGGATCGAGACCTGCTATCAGATATAGGCTCAGATCACTGTTGCTGGGAGTAGACGACAGATCAAGGGGAGGATTTCAAGTTGCCTAATACACGATCTGCTGAGAAGAGAATGCGACAAAACGAGAAGCGCCGGCAGCGAAATCGGGTGTACCGGACCAAGGCGCGCACGTTTGTCAAAAAAACACGCCGGCTGGTTGCCGAGGGGAAACTGGAAGAGGCTGAACAGGCTGCATCTCATGCATGTCAAGCTCTCGACAAAGCGGCCTCCAAAGGAGTTATTCATAAGAATAACGCGGCGCGGCGTAAGTCACGACTCATGACCTATCTGAATAAAGCCAAGTCAACAAATGAAATGAATCTCTCTTGAGATTGCTATGTTTGATCGGACCTAATCTCCGCTTATTATTTCCGGCCTAAAAACAAGAAACGCTGCTAGAGATAGCAGTGTTTTTTGTTGCCTTGGTCGGACAGATTTTGGTTGAAATTCCCCTCGAATCCTTAAAGTTTTTCCCTTATGGTAAATTTCATGCCAAATACCCTTGACATAGAACACATGTTCTGTTATAATAACGCTTGTAGAACGTGCGTTCTGATTTGATGGGATTGGAGGTATTGAAATGAGGGTAGACCTAGATCTGTTGCACAACCATGAACGTGGGATTCTGCGGTTCTTAGAGCGGTTCTATCTCGAATTTGGTATTTCGCCCACCTTTGAGGAAATCCGCAATGCAGTCAAACTGCCCTCCAAGGACCATGTTTACAGAGATCTAAATCTGCTGGAAGAGAAGGGCTTCATTGCGCGCGAACGAGGTAGAAGTCGAACCATCAGGTTGTTGCGTTGTGTCGATGGCCAGCTTTTTTACCCTGATGGATTCAATGTTCCATTGTGCGGTGTCATCGCAGCCGGCCAACCGATTCCCGTACCGGACCATAGCGCATCCCGGGATATTCTTGAAACAGTAAGACTTACTCGTGACATTGTTCATGAACAGGAGGGAGTGTATGCATTGCGAGTTCAGGGTAACTCGATGATCGATGCGTTAATTCACGATGGTGATATTGTAGTTCTTCGTCATCAACAGGAAGCGAACAACGGTGAAATGGTAGCAGTCTGGCTGGAACGCAACGGGGAAACAACCCTCAAGCGATTCTATAACGAAGGCAAGAGGATTCGTTTACAACCAGAGAACGAGGCAGTGGAGCCAATATTCGCCGACCCCCGGGATGTTCACATTCAAGGCAAGGTAGTTGCAGTGGTTCGTCAACTAGCAGCCTAGGGTTCGGAGGTATCAAAATGGGCAGGAATCAGCGCCAATTGGAATATCAGGCCGATAGACTTGAACAGGTATTAGCCTCATACAAAGCTCCAGCCCGTGTCCGCGGTGGAACAGTCACATCAAGGCTGGTACGTTTCCACTTGCTGCCGGCCAGGGGAACCAAAGTGTCTGCTATCACCAACCTAACGGAGGAGTTGGCTTTGAGCCTTGGTGCATCTTCTGCCCGTGTCAGCCGTCGAGGTGGACAGATCGAAGTGGAAATTCCACGAGATCAACCTTCTGTGGTGAGACTTAATAGCCTGTTCAATCAGGTGACTGATGTACCAAACACCACTGCGATTCTGGGAATTGACGATGAAGGAGCCCCGATTTTGCTGAGAATCGCCAGCCCAGAGATTTCTCATGTACTGATTTGTGGTACTACGGGTAGTGGGAAAACGGTACTGGCGCGAACCATGATTCTCAGTTTGGCCAAGTATCATAGCGTTCATGACCTAGGGATTGTGTTAGTCGATCCAAAAGGGCGTGGATATTCTCCTTTTGATGGACTACCACATCTAGCACGGCCGGTGGCGACTACGGCAGCCGCAGCGATGAATGTTCTCAAGTGGCTGGTGAGATTGATGGAGCAGCGAGATCACTCAGGTAAGAACAATCCCCGGATTGTTTGTTTTATCGATGAATTGGCAGATCTAATGATTGTAGCCGGCCACGACGCTGAGGCTCTCCTGACACGGCTGACTCAGCGTGGTCGGTCTGCCGGAATACATATTATTGCCTGTACACAGAAGCCAATAGCAGCCGTGATAGGGTCTCTAGTTAAGAGCAATTTCCCAGTGCGGATTGTAGGCAGTGTAGTCAGCCCAGAGGACGCCAAGGTAGCCAGCGGTGTAAAACAGACAGGCGCTGAAAAGCTCTTGGGGCGTGGGGATTTCCTACTAGTGTTGAAGGGGTCGAATCATCGCTTCCAAGCGGCTCTTGCTGATCCGTCTTTTATTGAACAGACAGTGCAAAACCTTCGTGGAGGGCGCAAGCCGGCCATGATTGGAGAACTTACGGCAAACGGCACAGATGGGAGCCTGTTCGATGACCTGCGGCAGCGAGCAACACAGTTGAGGCTGGTCAAATAAAACAGGGATCAGGGTTTTCGGGCAAAATGTGGCAGCATAACATTCTGACATGCCTGCTCCGTGCTTCCCATTTAGATTGAGGGGTGTTGGATGCGTGGTATTTTGCAATTGAGTATAGTCGCCTTTGCAGTCGCGCTGGGCGTTGGTGTAGGGCACCAATTGAGCCCGGAAGCGATGGCAGTCATAGTTGGAGTGGTGGTCGGGGTGCTGGCCAGTATTCCAATGAGCGTCATGTTATTTATACTAACCAGACGCTTGAGTGGACAGTCAAGGGCCCAGCAGCCAACGCCTGTATCTCAAGGTATGGCATATCCACCGGTAGTTGTGATTCAGGCCGACAACCGGGGTTTGGAAAAAAGGCTTCTTCCCCCAGCGTGGGATCCTCCTGCCACGGTTGAGAATCAGCCTTGGCAACGATCTTTTTCAGTGATAGGGGATGAAGAAAGTTAATAGATCGTTGGTAAACGTGCACGGTGGTGAACGGCACAATCGAGTCGACACCTGAACAGCATAAATCACTCGAAGCGAGATCTCCGGGGCGTATGTCCCGTGATCACTTGGCGGGTAGAGGTTCACCGGGGGACCTCTACCCGCCATGCTATTTCCTCAGCGCCGATGCGACTGCACGTACTGAACAAGCAAATCTACAAGCTCATCCAAATACGCTTCACCAGACTTCGGGTCAGCTTTCTCCGGATCGCCCAAAACACCATTGTGTGTGAGCGCGCGAAATCCCTGCTCGAAGACGATGGGCGCAGCCGACTTCATGTCACCCATGTAGCCGGCCTCAGCTTTATCCATGGCTACCAACTCTGGTCGCAATGCCATCATCATGGATGTCTCCCACTCGCCAGCATGAGCGCCGGCTTCCTCAGGCGTCACTCCTCGTGCCATGGCGATGGGGGCGGTGACATCCATCAACTCCATCAAGTCAGTGTAGGCAATGATGTTTGTGTCTGAGAGATTGTCAGCAGTGCTCTCCACGGCTTCAGCCAGAGGTGCGAAGTTTCCACCATGGGTTGGTATAAGGACGATGTTATTGAATCCATGGCGGGACAGGCTATTGCAGTAGTCGACGACCACCTTTATGAAAGTTTCCTTGCTCAGCGTGATACTTCCTGGAAATGCCATGTGGTGTTCCGAGCAACCAATCCGCAGCGATGGGGCCAGAAGTGCGTTTCCGAGCTGCAGAGCGACGCGTTCTCCCAGGTATTCTCCCCATAGATAATCCGTACACAGGGGCAGGTGCAAACCGTGCTGCTCTGTAGAGCCAAAGGTAACGACCACTGTGTCTACACCCTGATCCAGCGCCTCCTCGACCTCAGGCCAAGTCATTTCTGCCAGTTTGTATTTATTCATCATGCCTGCTCTTTCACTTTGACGATCATTTCAATCTCGACGGGTGTGTCGAATGGCAATTCATTCACACCAATAGCCGACCGAGCGTGCCGGCCTTGCTCACCGAATAGCTGTTCCAACAAATGGGAAGCGCCATTCATAACCTGGGGCTGCTGGTGAAAGCCGGGGGCGCTGGCGACCAGCCCCGTCAACTTGACGATTCGTTCCACACGATCCAGAGAGCCCAGTGTCTGTCGAACCACTGCCAGCAGGTTGAGCATAGTCAGTTGGGCAGCCTGATATCCCTCTTCAATGGTGAGATCACTACCTACCTTTCCATGATACTTGATCTGTCCATCTTCGATGGGGCCGGACCCACTGGTGAACAGCAGCCCGTTCACTTCCACTGCCGGCACGTATGCCGCCACCGGCTCGGGCGGCGCCGGCAGTTCCAGCCCCAGCTCTTTCAACTTTTGCTCGAACACTGTCTTCACCTCCATTTGAAACCTACCGTGTGCTTTCGTCTTTGGTCATTCTGCTGACATCTCTGGACGTTACGGAGTGAGGTACGCGGCGTTAGTCATCGTTTCGGCCACTTGTAGCGCAATTTGGTAAATTGCGCCCGGCAAGTTGCTAACTTGCCCTACGTTTTACGCTTATCGCATCTGGGGATGCTCACTCCTCAAGAAAGACAAAGTCCAGGTACTAGCGAGGGACCAGCCATCGACCAGCGCCGGCCCACCTGCGGGGGCGGTAGGGCAGAACCGCGATGGGAGCCTGCGGCGTCCGGCCGGCCTCGACGAGCAGGCGCGGCGGTCCGCCGATGAAACAATCGCTGTGGCGGCAGATAGTGCCAGCCAGCCGCAGCCAGTGTGCACCCCCCGTGGCCCGTACGATTTGCCGGCGATTCAGGGCGTCGATCAGCCACGCGTTGGCAGTCGCGGCCGGCACGCGAACCATAGCATCTCCGGCGCTTCGATTCCACATCACTAATGTGGCGTCCTTTGGACGCTCGAGGCGGACCACGTTTACGGTCCCGACGCGCTGCAAAGTGGCGCTTGTGAAGTCGGCGAAGTGATCAGTGATGGTGTCGAAGGCTTGCAGAGCCGGCCGGCGACTGAAGTCGTGGCGCAGCAGCCCGTAGGGCTCGCCGCTGTATAGTTGCTCTTCGTCGTACATCTTGTAAACCTCGACTCGCTCAGCGCCGGCTGCAAAGGCCATGGCGAAGGCCTGAATCAGGAAGGCCGGCTGTTCTTCCAACCGCACGGGGAAGAGCGGCCCGTCGATGGGATTGACCGGGTCATCGGACGGCGGGGCGTTTGTCTCGTTGATCCACACCGGCTTGTCGATCCCACGATCCAGCATGGCCCTACGCGTGAACCGCACCAGATCGTAAACCTGTTCGGGCCGAAAGTAGGCGTGAACGGTCGCTACATCAAAGTAGAAACTGTTGGCTGGCCCGGTCGGGTCGGCGGCGACTACGTCCAGGAAGCGTAGCAGGTAGGGCCGCCGGCCGTAGTTTACATCCCACCAGTGAGTGAAGGCCCCCAGGTGGATCTTCGCATTGGGGTTGGCGTCCCTGGCCGCCAGGTAAGCCACCTGGACCAGGCGGTAGTAATCCTCAACGCTGCCCGCCCAGGTGTGTGCCGGGTGACCTTCATCCCAGATGTCCGGTTCGTTCCACACGATCCAACGGTCGATGCGGCCGGCGTAGCGGCGGGCCATGCCGGCCACAAACTGCCCCCATGTGTTCTCCGAGTCGTCGTAGGGCAAATACAAGCCGCGAGGAACAGAGGCAAAGGTTTTGCCATCGCTCGCCCAGGAGGGGGTACTAATGAGAAGCCCCACCAGTTCGCGGCCGGCTGCCACCTCTTGGTCGATGACTGTGTCCCCGTAGTACGGCTCATCCCACTGATCGGGTCCCTCCGGCTGCATGTCTGGCCACGAGAAGAACAACCGCTCCCAGCCGACTTCAACCTCGCCGGCTGCCTCGGAAGCCTCGTACGCCTGCACGACTCCGAAGCGGGGATCGACGGATGGGTCGGCGTAGGCGAGGGGGGCTGGCGGTTTCGAGAGAAG
>JBHHXF010000033.1:0-16470 GCA_046756905.1 Anaerolineae bacterium
CAGCACGAAAACCTGCTTGTGGCCGTCGGGCAGGGCGATGCGCAGACGGGTGCCGGCGATCCCTACCTGCCCTTCCGCGAGGTACTCGGCATGCTCACCGGCGATGTGGAGGGCAAACTGGCTCAGGGGGCCATTACCCAGGAGAACGCCGGCCGGCTGCGCGACTTCCTGCGCATCTCCGGCCAGGCGTTGGTGGAGTACGGCCCGGACCTGATCGACATCTTCATGCCCGGCGCGGGACTGGCCACCCGCGCCGGCACCTTCCTGGCCGGCAAGGCCGGCTGGCTGGATCGGCTGGAGGAGATGACCGAGCAAAAGACTGCGAGCCAGGACACAGCCCTTCGACAGGCTCAGGACAGCGGCCTGGATCAGAGCCGCATCTTTGAGCAGTACACCAACGTGCTCAAAGCCCTGGCTGCTGAGCGACCGTTGATCGTGGTGGTTGACGACCTCCAATGGGCAGATGCGGCGTCCATCAACGTGCTGTTCCGGCTGGGCCGGCAGATCGAGGACAGCCGCATCCTGCTGGTAGGCACCTACCGCCCGGCGGATGTGGCCCTGGGTCGCGACGGCCAACAACACCCCCTGGAAGACGTCATCAGCGAGTTCAAGCGCTACTTCGGGGACATCTGGATTCCTCTGGCGCAAGCGGATGAGGCTCAGGGCCGGCAGTTCGTGGATGCCCTGCTGGACGCGGAGCCGAACCGTCTGGATGAAGATTTCCGGCAAGCTTTGTTCCGGCATACGCGGGGGCATCCGCTCTTCACGACCGAGCTGTTGCGGGACATGCGGGAGCGCGGGGACCTCGTCCATGACGAGCAGGGACGCTGGATCGCAGGGCCGGCGCTGGACTGGGAGACATTGCCAGCCAGGGTGGAAGGCGTGATCGAGAAGCGGATTGGCCGGCTGGCGGATGAGCTGCGCGAGGCGCTGATCGTGGCCAGCGTCGAGGGGGAGGATTTCACCGCTCAGGTGATCGCCGGCGTGCAGGAGACGAATGAACGCCAGTTAGTGCGCCGTCTGACTCAGGAGCTGGACAAACAGCACCGCCTGGTGCTGGAACAGGGGGTCGAGCGCGTTGGCCGGCGCCGGCTGTCGCTGTATCGCTTCCGGCACAACCTGTTCCAGCGGTACCTGTACAACAACCTGGGTGAGTCGGAGCGGGCGTTTCTGCACGAAGATGTCGGGACGGTGCTGGAGGAGCTGTACGGCGGGCAGACGGATGAGATCGCGGTGCAACTGGCGCGGCACTTCGTGGAGGCCGGCCTGGACGACAAAGCGCTGGGCTATCTGATCCAGGCCGGCGATGCGGCCTATCGCCAGTATGCCAACACCGAGGCGGTGGCGCACTACACCCGCGCCCTGGAAATTGGCCGGCCGGGCGAGGCGAGCAGCGAGCAGCTCATCCACCTGTACCGCAATCGGGGACGCGCTCTGGAGCTGGATGACCATTTCGAGCCGGCCCTGAGCAACTACCAGGAGATGGAGGCCCTGGCAAGGCAGCGCGGCGACCGCGACATGGCGTTGGCCGCCCTCTTGGCTCAGACAACCATCCGCACCATCAGCACACCGGTACACGACCCCGAACAGGCAAGAACGCTGGCCGAACAGGCCCTGACGCTGGCCCGAGAACTGGGCGATCTGGCGGCCGAGGCAAAAGCCCTCTGGAACCTGACACTGGTCTACTTACACAGCGTGGGTGATCCGCACCAGGCGGTGGCCTACGGCGAGAAGTCGCTGGCCATCGCCCGAGAGCTAAATCTGCGTGAGCAAATGGCCTTTACGCTGAACGATCTAGTGTACGCCTATGTTCGCGCAGGCCAGTTAGCGCAGGCACAGGCGGCGCAGCAGGAAGCCATCCGCCTATGGCGCGAACTCGGCAACCTGCCCATGCTGGCCGACAGTCTCAACTATTCGTGGAATCTGGCTTACCTTAGGGGCGACCTCAGGGGAGCACTCGCGGCGACTGAAGAAGGTTACCAAGTCAGCCAGTCCGTCGGCAATGTGTGGAACCAACTCAGCTATTCCTTCATGCAAGGCCTCGTCCGTCTGGAATCCGGCACGGCCGGCGAAGCCATCGCACCGCTGGAAGAGGCGCCCCGTCTGAGCCAGCAGGCCGGCGCCGCCGCATTTCAGCCGATCCTCCATGTCACTCTAGGGCTAAACTATAGCGCCCTGGGCGCGCTTGAGCAGGGGCTGGCGCATTACCAGCAGGCCAGGACCGAAGCCGAGGGAGTGGTGTCCGCCTTCTTCCGACCACTGCTCCTGGCCCTACTGGCACGACTGGCCATCTGCCACGGAGAGTTGAGCCAGGCCGAAGCCGCCATCCGGGACAGTGGCATTGAACTCAAAGACGGCATCGCCACGGATGAGGCTTTATTGGTGTCCTTGCCCGAAGGCCAACTGGCGCTGGCGCGGCAAGACTATGCGCGTGCGGTCAGCCGAATGGACGAACTGATCGCCGCGATGCACGATGCCGGCGCGCGCGTCTACCTCCCGGAGGCGTTGTATCTCAGAGGGCAGGCCCTCCTGGCCTAGGGGCACATTGATACGGCGCAGGCTGCGTTGGCGGAAGCCCGCGCCGAAGCCGAGGCGATGGGCGCGCGGCGCATGTTGTGGCAGATCCTGGCCGCCCTCGCCGAGATCGAAGGCCAGCGCGGGCGGATGGCCGAAGCCGAGAACTTGCGCGCCCAGGCTCGGGAGGTCATTGCGTTCATCGCCGATCACACCGGTACATCCGAACTACGTGCCTCGTTTCTGGCCCAGCCGGAAGTCCACGCAGTACTAGAGGAGCCGGCTGAATAAGCCTTCCCGTAACCAAACTACCTATCATAACTCACGGCGAGATGCCGGCGGTGGTGTCGTCAGCATCTCAATAACCAAGATTGGAGAACTACGATGCATATCCAGCGTATTGAGTTCGTGACCGTGTGCGCGGTGCTGCTTCTGAGCGGTGCCCTCGCGGTCGTGCTGCGGCCCGCAGTCCCGGTGGTCCGTGCTGGGCCGGATTTGCCGGCTGCCCTGGCTGACATTCCTATCACATTCAACTACCAGGGCACCTTGCGCCTGGCCGACGGCAGCCTGGCCAACGGCACGTATGACATCACGCTGAAGATCTACGACCAGGTGACGGGTGGCACGGTGCTGCACAGCGAGACACTTAGCGGCGTCCCAGTGCGCGACGGCGTCTTCAACGTTGTCCTGGGCGATGCGACGCCCATCGGGTCGAACGTCTTCGCCGATGCGCCACGCTTCGTTGGTATCACCGTAGCGCCCGACCCGGAGATGGTGCCGCGCCAGCGCCTTCATCCGGTGCCTTGGGCATTGTCGGCCACCAACGCCGTCAATGCCATCGACGCCACCAACGCCGAAACGGCACAGACCCTCGTGCCGGGCGCGACAGTCAGCGGGTTGATTGTAAACGGCACAGGGGACGCCCTTCAACTTTCAAATTACGCGTCGGGGGACCGGTACATCAAGCTCACAACAGCCGGCGGGAATCAGTGGCGCACCGGTATTAAACTCATGACGTGGCAAGACAATTTCGGGTTCACCATCGAGAGCGATGAGCGGCCCGGGTCCAACGGGCTGAACATCTTGCGACACAACCTTGATCAAGGCAAATCAGCATTGTTTATCGAAAGATCCACCGGCGATGTATCCATTGCCAGTGACTTGAAGGTCACAGCCATCCGCGAAGTAGGAGACTCGGCAAACGGCGGGCAGAAGACTCAGCAACCGTACGATGTGAGCTTGAGACGCTATGTCCTTGAAGCGACAGATGGCGCCAGCACGCCGACCTCCGTCCCAGTGGATGAGAATCTTCTGAAACAGCTTTGCGGGGACGGAGATGGATGTACATTCACCCTGGGCATGCGAGATTGGGCTACGGCGACTTACGGGCCCGGGCTGCTGGCAACCGTAGGCCCCATCAGACTATCCCTGGCAGGAGAACGCAATGGACAGAGATACTGGAGTGTTCGTTATGAAAACGGTGACCAACTAACTGCCGCAGATGGTAATGGTGCAACAAACCACCTCCGTCAGGCCTGGGATTGCTTTCTTACAGATGGCAGATACGAAAACGGAAGTGACCTCGGCGATCCGGCAATAGGCCTGGCGTTGCTGAATTGGCATGGGGAGTATAACGCCCAGAACATGGTGTGTGTGTTGATCATCGAAGACTAGTTGGACACGACGAACATGTACCTGCCCTTGGTCCAACGCCGGGCAACCTGACGTTTGGGTGCCAGCCGGGTGCATGTTGTCGTCAGCCTTCTCAACAATCAAGATCGGAGGATTGTGATGCATATCCAACGTACTGAGTTTGTGACCCTTTGTGTGGTGCTGCTTCTGAGCACCGTCCTGGCGATCGTGCTGCGGCCCGACGTCCCGGTGGTCCGTGCAGAGCCAGATTCGCCGGCTGCCGTTGTCAATATTCCGCTCACCTTCAACTATCAGGGCATTTTGCGGGACATAGACGGGAGCCTGATAACCGGTGAGCGAGATATCACCCTCAAGATCTACGACAGCCCAATTGGCGGCACCGAGCTGCATAGCGAAACGATAACGGGTGTCCCGGTTCGCGAGGGGATCTTCAACGCCGTCTTGGGTGACGCCACGTCTATCGGGGCCAACGTCTTCGCCGATGCGCCGCGTTACCTGGGCATCACCGTGGCGCCCGATCCGGAGATGGTGCCGCGCCAGCGCCTGCATCCCGTGCCGTGGGCGGCACAGGCATCAACCGTGCCAGATGGGAGCGTCACAACGGCCAAGCTTACGGACGGTGCAGTAACCGGAGCCAAGCTAGAGGCCGGCTCTATCACGAACGACAAGATTGCAAATGGAGCGGTGACAACCGCCAAGCTCAATCTGTTGGCCGGCAGTGTTGGCATCGGGACAACCAGTCCGCTAGCACGTTTACATGTGGGTGGGACCTATGTGAGTGGCGCAGTCCTCATCCATAATTACGAGATCAAGTTCGAGAACTACGGTCGCGCTCACTGGTCGATATTCAATGATCCAGGCACCGGAGACTTCAGGATCAACAACACCTCAGCCGCGTCAGGGCCTGGTCTGGCAGGATCCAACACCGTCACCGTCAAAACCTGGGGCGGCGTCGGCATCGGCACTACCAGCCCAGGTTACAAGCTAGATGTTGCTGGCGAGGCTCATGCCACCAGCCATCCTTCGTCATCCGACGCAAGGTTGAAGACCGATATCACCCAGCTTACCAATGTGCTGGAGAAACTGGAAAGAATCCGCGGAGTGTCGTTCGAGTGGAATGAATTGTACAAGTCGCTTGGCCGCTCTACAGGGCATCGGGAAATTGGCGTGATTGCCCAGGAGATTGAGGCCGTATTCCCTGAACTGGTGACCACATGGGGCGATGAAGAGTACAGAGCGGTTGATTACGGCCGGTTGACAGGCGTGCTCATCGAGGCTATCAAAGAGTTGCGAGCTGAGAAGGAAGCCCAAATCACGGCGCTGGAGGCCGAGAATGCTGCCCAACAGGCGGAGATCGATACATTGAGCAACGCCGGCCCCTCGCCGGCTGAGAACGTATCGGTCCTGAGGTCAAAGGTCGCCGCGCTCGAGGACGAAGTTGCGGCCCTCAAAACCGAGAATGCCGCCATGGACGCGCGCATTTCGGCCCTGGAAAGCGCTGACACAACGTCAGGTCTGCCTCAGGGCTGGCCATTGGCCGGCGGGCTGGTGGTGATGGGCCTAATCCTCGGCTTCCGGATCCAGAACCGGGAGGGACAGCTATGATTTCAGAGCCCCTTCGAACGGTGATCTCGGGGGTAGCGTTGGGCGTGGCCCTGGTGCTGACGTTGGCGTTGCAATCCAGCAACGCGGCCTGTGGTCCAGATCAGCAGAGTGATTACTGCTCCGAGAACTATGGGTTGACGGGTTTTCCCAGTGCGGTTGGGGGTCGAACGAGTAAGCCTGATGCGGATTTCCCCGCCGTGGACAACCCGATGGTGCCGGCAGCCGGCCGGCTGGTCTACGCTGACCATCAGCGCATAGAGCAGGAAGCTCGCACGCTGCTGCAAGCCAACAAGCAGTTTCGCGAAGACATCTCACCTCACCGAGACAAACCTGACTTCGACCAACTGGTCCGGCAGTTCGACTACGCCTCCGGTTTCGACCGCACACTCCCTGACCAGAGCATGACCCTGCAAGAGCGTATCGATCAGGCCGACCGTGAATTGCGTCGGGCGCGCGATCTCTACGCCTTTCTGGCCGTCTATGCCGATGAAGCGCGCTTCCGGGCCGACCGCACCTCCTGGAACGAACCGGACAATCAGGCGTTCAACTGCCCGGCGCAACCCGTGGCCGACGACCCCATAGCCGACCCGCCGGTGGTGGACTGGTGCAACTTCGCAGCCCGCATGCGTGAGAGCGTGCGCGAAGTGGCCTATCTGCGTATGATCTTCGGCCAGCAGTTCACGGCCGATGCCCTCGGCCTCCACTTCAGTGGCACGGAGATCGTGGGTGGTGAAGCTTTTGTCATCGACGAGGTACGTAAGCTCCAGATGGCTTTGGAACAATACCAGACGGCGCAGGTGGCCGTGATGGAGGGCCTGACACGCGCGCTGGGGAGCGGCTGCTACGTGTCCGACTTCTACTCACAGGCAGAATGGGCCCTGGTCTCGCGGGCCGTAGACGGCAAGGAGCGCGCCCAGCACCACATCGCGGTGCGCAAGAGCTACCTGGATGTCTATGGCCCTGTGACTGCCCAGCAGGAATACCGGGCTGCGGCGGTTGACCAATATGTCAAGCTGATCGGCACCGCCGGTCTGGCCAGCCGGGATGCGGGAGAGCGCTGTACGCTGGGAACGCGACCCGACAGCGCCATGCTGGCCGAAATGGTGCTCCGACTGCTGGACACGCACCAGCAGTCGCGCACGCTACGGCAGGGGCGCAACATCTTCGGCCTTGACGTTGAGTTTACCCCCGCCCGGCCTTATCGCACCGCCTTTGGCAGCAATGATACCGGCATTCTGTCCGAGGCTCGCCGTGCGGCACAGCATGCCAAACAATTGCAAAGCGACGAGGAAGCAGCCAGCCGGGTCTTTGACCAAAAAGCTGAAAAGCTGGTGGAGGCGATCCAGGCTCTGAAAAACGGCCGCGATGAGGTCATCCAGGCTGAGTCCGGCTGTGACCGCAATGACTTCGACGACGACGCGACCTATTTCGCCTGTATCGAAAAGCAGATTCAGGATCTGGAGGCGTGCGACGTCACCGCCCCCGATACGCCGGAGGCCAACGCCGCTTTTCGCGCGTGTGTAGAGCCAACCCTGGTCAGCGATATGAAGAAGAGCCGGCAAGAACTCCGCGCCGCCTTCCTGCAAATCGCGCAGGTTCAGAAGCAGATCGACAACATCCTCCAGCGCGTCAACGCCGAAGACATCCGCAACGTCAAGGTGAAAGGCGCGCTGTTGACGAACGCCCAGGAGCAGACGGCTTTCGCCGTTGTGGAGGCGATGGCCGAATGCTGTACGGTGGAGATCGGTTCGGACGGTGCTGGTTTCAGCTTCAACCCCGCGGCGCCCGTGGTCGCTGCGATGCGTGGCGCTTCGGTAATGCGCCAGGCCGCGCACGATGTGGAGATTGAGGACGCGGAAAAAGAGGCGGTGGTGCGCAACCTGTTCCTGGATCGGGCCGAGTTGCAGGTTGACCTTGAGATCGCCATCCAGGAGTTCAACGCGAAGCTGACCGAGTATCAGGGTATAGTCGGGCAGACGCGGCATGATGTAATCGAGGCGCAGCGCGAACGGGCCTACCTCCAAAACAGCCCGGCCAATGACCCCAGCTACCGTCTGGTGCGCGACTCGAAGCGCCTGACGCTGGCCGACCAACTGGAATACGCCGCACGCGTTAGCTATCTAGCTGCCCGACGGGCCGAATACGAGTACGCCGCACGCCTGAGCGCCAGCAACGTGCGCGTCTCCGACATCTACCGCGCACGCACAGCCGATGATATCCTCCGTTTTCTGGAGGAACTGGAAGCAACGACGAACAATATGGTCGTCAGCGATGCCGAAATTAACCAGGAGGACTTTCGAATCTCCGTGGCACAGCACATCCTCGGTTTGACCGATGAGTTCCTGGGAATGACCGGCGATGCAGCAGAAGCCGAACGCACCCGCCGCTTCCGCGCCTGGGTCGCGCAGAACACCGAGCCAGGTACAGATGGTAAACCGGTGCTGACCTTCAACTTCACCACGTCTCTGGTCGACAATGGCATCTTCTCCAACGTGATTCAGCAGGCCTTCGACCGCTTCTGGCTCTTCAAGCTAGCCGGCACCGGCCAACCGAAAGCCGGTAACACCGGGATGAGCATGAACCTGATCACAGATCAGTCCGATAGTCTGGGGTACCGCCGAACAGCCGTCACCCAATCTGGCGTTACGCATCTGCGTACGCGCGCCGGCTGCATTTTCGACTACCGTCTGATCCATCCGGCGGCTCTGGTCGGTCAGGAGTGGCCGGCTAACCAGCCCCCAGAGCAAGCCACGACCGACTTCAAGGCCAGCATCAACGGCGCGAACGGCGAGCGTTCGGCCGCCTTCCTGGGACGACCCGTGTCGGCCACCGACTGGCAGGTGCAGATTTTCGCAGGGGCGCCTGAAACTGGGCTACCCGACCTGAACTTGCAACAACTCACCGACATCGAGTTGCACTTCAGCACCACGCGCGCCTCGCGGACGCCGGGCGATCCTCGGCCGGAGGATTGTGTGCGGGCGGATTTCTAAGGAGAGATAGCGAATGAAAAGTCATTGGCATGTCCAGGCCGTAATCGGTATCGTTGTCGCCGGGTTGATCCTGGCCGGCGCTGCCGTGTTTCCATCGACGGCGTCTCGGGGCATGGTGAATACCGCCGGAACCAGCCGACCATACGTGCAAGTTAACGAAGGAGCGAGCATAACGGGTGACTATAGTGGAGAGGCAAGGCTCAACTGGGTGCTCGCCGGCATATACAGCGATACGCTGGCCACCCCAACGCCGCAACCCACAGGGACGCCCGCGCCCGCTGACCTGGGACGTATCGATCTATCGCTCCGCCTGGAGCAGTCGGGAAGCGCAGTGAGCGGCTACGTGCTGCTGGACCGCTCCCTCGTGTTCACCCGTGAACATTCGATTATGGTCACTCCCATCCTGCCGCCGCCCGGACCGGGGACTCCCACACCTAACCCGGAACCGGAGGAGCTCGACATCGGTCCGCGGGTTACAGGTACGTTTGATGGCGTGACGCTTCGGCTTGAGTCTGAGCGCTTCTCACTGGTATTGTCGCCGGAGCAGCGCCTGGCCGATGGTCAGCTCATTCCCGAGCAGCGGGTGACGCGCCAGTTCAGCCTGTCCAGTACGGCTGTTCAGGACGATGGCGCTACGCTCGCGGGCGAGTACCGCGAGACGGTATGGGGCTTTGGACTCGAACCCTCGACGGCTGTCGGTGTATTTACGCTGAGCCGGCCGGTGTTCGGCATCGTGTCCGGCCCCACGCCTGTTCCAGTGCGTTACCGCCTCTATCTACCGTTGATAAGCCGCAACCCTGCGCGGTCTGACAACTAATATGGTTATGTCAAAGGAGACGATGTCATGAATAACAACGGACAAAAGGGTGTAAGGCAATATCTTTTGTTTGTCGTTGTATCTGCATTAATGATCTTGTTCTCAAATCTTATTCTACCGGAACATGGCTTCGCCCAATCATGCGGTGCAGAAGGCCAGGCACCCTGCACCGTGAGCCCGGCTATCTTCAGGGGAAGGAAACCGAGCCAGTGCCCCGCTAACCAGCGCTTTGACTTAATCGACGGCGGAACCTGTTGGAGCTGTCCGTCCGGATACGAACACACCGTCTTTCCCGTGGACGGCGCCGCGGCTTGCGAGCGCCCGGCAAGCACGGACTACAGAAGTGCCAGCCGGCACGGACGCGGCACCGGTCTAATTGGCACCGACTGTCCAAGTGGCCAGTTCTGGGACCCGAATGGATACTGCTACAGTTGCCCCAGCGGCTACAGTCGCACCGGAGAGCCTGTCACCGGCAGCAAGGCCTGCTCCCGGCCGGTTCCCGCCAGTTATGCCAGAGCTACCCTACAGGCTAGCCTAAGCTGTCCATCAGGTAGTGACTTCTATCCACTTGTTGATGGCGGCACATGCTGGAACTGCCCCAGCGGCTTCAGCCGCACGCTGTCATCGGTCAAGGCAGATGATGCTTGCGCGGCCGCCCCGTTCGCCGGTATAGGCACCGAGTTCGGTGTCTGCGATCCGGGTCTGATCAACATTCGCGGCGTATGCCTGCCGCGCGGCAAGTGCGGCGGTGAGAATCAGCGACCCTGCCTTCTCGACGAACGCACGCCATCCTGCAACCCTGGGCTAGTCGAGGATTTCAACACGAATCGATGTGTTCGGCCTACGCCTCCACCTAAACCACAGTGTGGCGCAGAAGGCCAACGACCTTGCCTAATTACAGAACGGTTTCCTTCATGTGATCCCGGGCTGGAAGAGGATCTCAACACGAATCGATGTGTTCGGCCTGCGCCAATCGGGCCCATCGACGAACCGTCGACAAACTGGACTCCACCCTCATCATCTCCGCCACCGCTGCGCGGCTACGCCGATCTGCATCTCCATATCTTCGCCCATCTTGCTCATGGCGGCGGGGTCCTTGCGGGTAAGCCTTACGACCCCAGTGGCGGTATCAACGTGGCGCTCCAGCCGGATGACTGGACGGATGTGGACCTGGTCAAGAAGGATGGTGGCGAATTGCCGCGTGATTCGGACGGCAGGGTACTATTTCACGGGGATCACGTTCGCCTTGATCTGATGGGATTAGGAATTGACGACCCTGTTGGAGTCGGAACCGGGGACGAGACAAACTCGAAGTACGGCGTCCCCGCATTCAGCGGCTGGCCCAAGTGGAGCAGCACGACGCATCAACAGGTCTATTACAGGTGGTTGGAGCGAGCATGGCGTGGCGGCCTCCGGCTGGTCACAATGCTGGCAGTGACAAATGAAGCGCTGTGCAAAGGCAACAAGCGACTGAGAGGGACCGACTGTGAGAAGCCGATGGTGTCAATCGATGCCCAGTTGGATGAAGCATTCAAGTTCCAACAGTTCATCGACGATGAATCTGGGGGTCCCGGTCAGGGATGGTTCCGGATCGTCACGACTCCTGAGGAGGCTCGACAAGTAATCCGCGAAGGCAAGCTCGCCGTCGTACTCGGCATAGAGGTCGATAACCTCTTCAACTGTAAGTTTGGAGAGTGCGACGAAACCTACGTCAGAGACCAGGTAGATCTGTATTACGACAAGGGCGTGCGTCACATCTTCCCGGTTCACAACTTTGATAACGCTTTCGGCGGTGCGGCCGCCTGGCAGGATGCCATTAATGTGGGCAACCGAGTGTCCGAGGGACATTGGTGGAACGCCGAAGAGTGCTCGAACTTGGGGTATGGCTTCAAACTTGACTGGTTCATTTCCGGTCTCATCAATATCCTTGGCTTTGGTGACCAGGGTGGCCTGGAAAACCCGCCACCATACGATGAGACCGCCACCTGCAATCAACTCGGGTTGAGTCGTCTCGGTGAGGTTCTAGTCAATAAGCTTATGGCTAAGGGGATGATCATCGATATCGACCACATGTCGAACAAGTCTCTGGATCGCACTCTTGCACTGGCGGAGGTACGCTCCTATCCCGGGTTGGTTGCCAGTCATGTGGTCTTATTCGATCTGCACGACCAGTCGATTCGGCACGAGCGTATGCGGACGAAAGAGCAACTGGAGCGTATCAGGGAACTGGGTGGCATGATTGCATTGATGCTCAAGGATGATGTGCTGGATACGGATAAAAGGGGTCAACAAGTTACCAGTAGCTTTGGTACGAAAGTGGCCAATGATTGTCGGCACTCCTCGAAGATGTGGGCTCAAATGTACCAATATGTCGTAGACTTAATGGGAGAAGGGTCGAGGATCGCCTTCGGAAGCGATTTTAATGGTATCGCCGGACACTTGGGGCCGCGCTTCGGCGCAGAGGCCTGCGGGAAAAATCCCCAGGAACAGGCTGCACAGAAACAGCGATTGGACTACCCGTTCACCCTGGAGGGGTTCGGCACGTTTGACGAGCAGGTGACTGGCCTGAGGACCTTCAACTACAATGAGGACGGCTTGGCCCACGTTGGTCTGCTGCCCGATTTGATCGCAGACCTGAAGGTCATCGGTCTGTCAGAACAGGATCTTGATCCACTCTGGGGAAGCGCAGAGGCGTACATTAAGATGTGGGAACAGGCTTTTGTCGGAGTATCGGGATTCGACGATGAGGGATCATCCGGTAGGAATATCATTGCTGGTCGAGTGATAGTGCCAGGAAGAACCAACGCTCAAGGCGTGCGAATCGAGATTGACAATACGCCGGCTGGGCTTACCGAGCAGGATGGCAGCTTTGAGATATCAACTGCGATGCCAGGGCGGTACATGGTGCGCGCTTTCATAGGTGGCTATCTGCCGGCGGAGAAGCCCGACGCCCTGGTCATGCCGGGGGAGACAACGACGCTGTCACCTGTCCAACTGGTTAGCGGTGATGTCGACGGTGACGAGGAGGTTGCATTATGGGATCTTGTTATAGTTGCTGGCAACTACCGCACCAATCCGCCGGATGATCCACGTGCTGATATTAACGGCGATGGTCAGGTAGATCTGCTCGATCTAGTTCTCGTAGCCGGGAGCTACCATCGAGCAGGTGCCATTTCATGGCCATAAGAGAGAAAGAGGGACGACAGTGGCCGTCGAGGTGAGGCTAGGCGACTTGTATGGCGCACCAGATTTGTTCACTCAATAACCCGTGCCTGTCTGCGTGCCCCGCACAGGCAGGCCGGCACAGGCAGGCCAGGGCAGGGTCTGCTTCGTCACGGGCGAAGCCGGCGCCGGCAAGCCTTTGCTGAGCCGAAGCCCTGAGCCCGTCGAAGGGGCAGCCGAAGTAACTGCCCTGGTCACCGAATTCACCCGCCGCCCATAGGACTGTCCTGTCAGCAAACCTCGCAACGCAGGACACGTCAGATGCTGCCAACTTGATCGGCTTCTCGGATCACCCTCCCCTCATGGGGACAACTCGCCGGCTATCAGAACCTGGCGTCATACGACGCTTCCTGGGAAGAGCAAGGACCCGATCCGGTTCGGCCAGTGGAGCGTACTGCCAGCTTGAATCGATGTCAGGGAATTCCTGTAAGCTGGGAGTTGGCACAGAAAACTGGAAATGGCAAATTCGGGGTTTATAGAGTATAATATCTCAACGTCATAACCCACTTTCCAGTCCAGATTGTTGTCCGAGGTGTCACACGCTTCAGTGCTTCAAGAAGAAGGCACGATGAGTGTCCAGATGTTTGTCGCACGCGAACGAGAACTGGCTCAACTCCAGACGTTCCTCGACCGCGCCCTGGCTGGCCACGGCCAGGTGTGCTTCGTCACGGGCGAGGCCGGTGCCGGCAAGACCGCCCTCGCCACCGAGTTCGCCCGCCGCGCCCAGGCCAAGCACGACGACCTGCTCGTGGCCGTCGGGCAAGGCGATGCCCAGACGGGCGCCGGCGACCCCTACCTGCCTTTCCGCGAGGTCCTGGGCCTGCTCACCGGCGACGTGGAGGCCAAGCTGGCCCAGGGCGCCATCACCCAGGAGAACGCCAGCCGGCTGCGCGACTTCCTCCGTGTCTCCGGCCAGGCCTTGGTCGATCTCGGCCCCGATCTGATCGATATCTTCGTGCCGGGCGTGGGGCTGGCCACACGTGCCGGCACCTTCCTGGCCGGCAAGGCCGGCTGGTTGGATCGCCTGGACGATCTCACGGAGCGGAAGGCAGCAACCGCCGCCGATACCGGCCTGGACCAGAGCCGCATCTTCGAGCAGTACACCAACGTGCTGAAAGCCCTGGCCGTAGAGCAACCCTTGATCGTGGTGGTTGACGATCTGCAGTGGGCGGACGCAGCGTCCATCAACCTGCTCTTCCGGCTGGGCCGGCAGATCGAGGACAGCCGTATCTTGATCCTGGGCACCTATCGGCCGGCGGATGTGGCCCTGGGTCGCGGCGGCCTCCAACACCCGCTCGAAGACGTCACCAGCGAGTTCAAGCGCTACTTCGGGGACATCTGGGTCCCCTTGGGGCAGGCGGATGAGGCCCAGGGCCGACAGTTCGTGGATGCCTTTCTGGATGCGCAGCCTAACCGTCTGGATGACGATTTCCGGCAAGCCTTGTTCCGGCATACGCGGGGCCACCCACTCTTCACGACCGAGCTGTTGCGGGACATGCAGGAGCGCGGGGACCTGGCCCATGACGAGCAAGGACGATGGATCGAAGGGCCGGCGCTGGACTGGGAGACATTGCCGGCCAGGGTGGAAGGCGTGATCGAGAAGCGGATTGGCCGGCTTGACCAGGAACTGCGCGAGGCGCTGACGACCGCCAGCGTCGAGGGGGAGGATTTCACCGCCGAGGTGGTAGCCCGGGTACAGGACGTGGATGAGCGCGGACTCGTCCGGCGGTTGAGCCGTGAGTTGGACAAGCAACACCGCCTGGTGGGTGCCCAGGGTCAGCAACGGTTGGGCCGGCAGCGGCTGTCGCTATATCAGTTCCGGCATAACCTGTTCCAGAAGTACCTGTACAACAGCATGGACGAGGTGGACCGGTCGTATCTGCACGAAGATGTCGGGAACGTACTGGAGGCGCTGTACGGGGAGCAGGCGGATGAGATCGCCGTACAATTGGCACGCCACTTCCTGGAAGCCGGCCTGGACGACAAAGCGCTGGGCTATCTGATTCAGGCCGGCGATGCGGCCTATCGCCAGTACGCCAACACCGAGGCGGTGGCGCACTACACCCACGCCCTGCAAATCGCGGGGCCGGGCGAGGCGAACGGCGAGCAGCTCATCCACCTGTACCGCAACCGGGGACGCGCGCTGGAGCTAAACGCGGCGTATGATGCCGCCCTGGCAAACTACGCGGAGATGGCGGCACTGGCAGAGGAGCGGGCTGATCGTGCGTTGCAACTGGCCGCGCTGATACCGCAAGCCACTGTTCGCGCCACGATGAGCCCTGTCCACGACCCATCGCAGGCCGAAGCGCTTTCGGCGCAGGCGCTGGCCCTGGCGCGTGAGTTGGGAGACCGAGTGGCCGAGGCTCAGGTCCTCTGGAATCTGATGCTGGTCCAAGTGCACGGCGGCGACGCGCACCAGGGTGTGGACTACGGCGAAGCGTCGCTGGCTATCGCCCGTGAGCTGAAGCTGCGCGAGCAAATGGCATACACGTTGAGCGACCTCGCGGACGCCTATTTGGGCGTTGGCCAGTTGGCACGGTCACAGGCCGCGGCGGAGGAAGGCCGCCAGCTTTGGCGCGAGCTCGGCAACCAGCCCATGCTGGGAAACAATCTCAACGCTTCATCTACACTCTATTTCCTGATAGGTGACTTCGCGGGATCGCTTGCGGCGGCTGAAGAAAGCTACAAGATCAGTCAAGCCATCGGGAACCTGTTCAACCAGGCAATCGCGCTGGGCCTGAAAGGCCGAACCTGTCTGTACAACGGCGAAGCCGGCCCAGCGATCGCGGCGATGGAAGACGCCCTCCGTCTGAGCCAGAAGGCCGGCGCTCCCCTTGTGCGACTAGGCTGCCACGCCATGCTTGGGATGCTACATAACACCCTGGGCGCGATCGAGCGCGGATGGGAGCATTACCACGCCATCAGGTCCGAAGCCGAAGAGGTACCCACCACCAGCGGCGGGCGAGTGCCGCTGCTGGCCATGCTTGCCCACCTGGAAGTCCAGCAAGGCGATCTGGCGCAAGCCGAAGCAACCATCCGGGAAAGCGCCATCGGGCTCAATATGGAAGATTTCCGCACATCAGCGCATGCCTTGGTGCTGTTGGCTAGAGGCCAACATGCACTGGCGAGGCAAGACGATGAGGCTACTGTCACCGTCATGGACGAACTGATCAACCTGCTGCGCAAGGTGGGCGTGCGCGCCTACCTCCCTGAGGCGCTATATCTCAAGGGCCAGGCGCGGCTGGCCCAGGGTGATTCGGATGAGGCACGGGATCTGTTGAGCGAAGCCCGCGCCGAAGCCGAAGCGATCGGCGAGCGGCGCATGTTGTGGCAGATTCTCGCTACCCTCGCCGAGATCGAAGCCCAGCGCGGGCAGGTGGCTGAAGCCGAGAACTTGCGCGCTCAGGCTCGGGAGGTCATAACGTTCATCGCCGATCATGTCGGCACGCCCGAGTTGCGTGCCACGTTTCTCAACCTGCCGGACGTGCGGGCAGTGCTGGCGGAGTCAACTGGGTGAACGGCATCGCGAAGGAAACGGACAATGACTGAGCGAGTGTTCGTCGCACGTGAACGAGAACTAACACAACTACAGACGTTTCTCGACCGCGCCCTCGCCGGCCTGTCTGCCGTGCCGGCACAGGCAGGCCACGGCCAGGTGTGCTTCGTCAC
>JBHHXF010000034.1:0-15480 GCA_046756905.1 Anaerolineae bacterium
AGGGAGGTCCTGGTGAGTACGCTCGATGTCTGGAACACCGCCCTGGGCGAGCTGGGAGTCCCCTACGTCCAGGACGAGAACGAGTCGAGCCCGCAGGCGAAGACCCTGCGGGTGGTGTGGCCTATCTTCAGGCGCAAGTTCCTTGACGATCACGCCTGGAACGGCTGCAAGATGACCCGCAAGCTCAACCGCCTGACCGAAAGCCCGGTCGACAGGTGGACCTACATCTACCTGCTGCCCTACGAGAGCCTGCGAGTGCTGACCCTCAACGGCGAGGAGAACACTGCCGGCGCCGACAAGTGGGAGATCGAGATCGACATCCCGCGGCAGGTCCGGCGGTTGCTGACCGACGCCAACGAGGCCATCGTCGAGTACATCGCCGACGTGCCCGACGTAGTCACCCTGGCCGCCTCGACGGTCCACGCCATGGGGGTTGGCCTGGCCTCGCATCTTGCGCGCAAGTTCGGCAAGTCGGCCGGTGAGATCAGGGAGTTGCGCAGGAGCGCGGAAATCTCCCTGCGCATGGCGAAAGCCTCCGACGGCATGGAGGGTACGCCGAGGATTCGCTCCGACACCACGCTCGTGGATGCGAGGTTCTGATGCCGTTCTTCCAGCAGCAGGCATTCAGCGCCGGCGAGTTGAGCCCGAGGATGAAGGGGCTGCGCAGCCTGGATCAGTATCAGGTTGGTTGCCAGACGCTGGAGAATGCCATCCTGACGCGCTTCGGCAGTTGCTTCAAGCGCTGGGGCACGCGCTACGTCGGCACCACGGACGGCAATGTCACGGCCAGGCTACTGCCGTTCAACGCCGGCGTGTATGGCTGGTGGGTTATTGAGATTGTGCCGACATCGGTGCGGGCCTGGGATCCATCGCTGGCGGCACCGACGACGGTGGTGGTGGTCGGGGCATCGGCGTTGACGGTCCCCTACACGTCGGCGGAATTGGCCGATCTCTCCTACTTCCAGGATATCGATACGCTCTATGTCCTCCACAAGGATCACGCCCCGCGCCGTGTCAGCATTTCGTCGGATGGAGTTCTGTCTTGGGGGAACATCTCCACCAAGAACACCGGCCCCTTCCTCAAGAACCGCTCGAAGGCGATCTCCTTGACGCACACGCCGGCCAACGGCAACGCCTTCGATGCCAGTGCCGCCTTTTTCGTTGCCGGCGACGTTGGCAGTTACTTCCGCTTGAGCGCCTCGTCCGCCGGGGGCGGCATCGATGCCTCGACCAACAAGGGTTACATCAAGGTGACCGGCTGGAATCACGAGACTCAGGCCATCGCATTGGCTACTGATTGGGGACCAACCGCAGCCGTCGCAACGAACAACTGGGATGGCCCCTACATGCCGGATGCTGTTTTCCAGGACTCGAACGGCACTTTCGCATCTCCGGGCGCCGGCGGCCCTTGGAACGCTGGTGATACGGTGACGTTGACCGAGACGGGTGGCACCCTCCCGGACTTGACGTCCACGGAGATCGGCATGATCTTTGACTTCAACACCAGCGCTGGCGCCAACACCAACGTGCTCGTGGTCACCGGCGCGGGGGTGGGCACAGTCACCGGCCGGGTAATCCAGGGCACGGTTACTGCTTCCACCACCTACACCGGCCAGCAGCTCTACGTCATTGCCAGTCGCCTCAACGATGGCGTGCAACTGACGCCGTCGGCGCTCAGCGGCACCGGCGTGACGATCTCGGCCTCGGCCGACGTCTTCGCCACAGGCATCACCGGAGATGCAAATGAGGCCGCCAGCTTCATCCACATGCACGGCGGGCGCTTCGAGGTCAAGAGCCTGGTGAGCGGCGCGAAGGTCACGGGCGATCTCGAGGAAAACTTCCGCTCACTGTTGCCGACGACAGACTGGTCGCAGACCTGGTCACCGCAATCGGGTTTTCCCCGTTGCGGCACCATCCATCAGGATCGGCTCTTCTTCGGCGGTGTCGCCCAGCATCCGAGCAAGATCTTCGTGTCGAAGACCGGCGAGCATCTCAACTTCACGCTCGGCGCTCTTGACGACGACGGCATGTCGATCGAACTCTCGGACGAGATTGCCGGTGCGGTGTCGTGGATGCGTTCCGCCGGCGACCTGCTTGTGGGCACGGACCGGGCGGAGTTTGCCCTCGAGGGCCGGCCCATCACTCCGACCCAGCTCGGCGCCGATCTCCAGAGCGCCTACAGCGGCGCCAGCGTGACACCCAGGCAGGTTGCCGCCAGCGTCATGTTCGTCAGCGCCGAGGGCACTGGCATCCGCGAGATGGTGTTTCGCTTCGAGACCGACCGTTACCAGGCACCGGATCTGACAGACCTGTCCGACCACCTGTTTTCGACCGCCGCGCCAATTCGAGACATCGAATATCTGACAAGCCCGGAGACCATCCTCTTCGCGCGCCGTTCTGACGGCGCCCTCAGAGCCCTCACCTACCGGCGTGAGAATCAGGTGGTCGGCTGGTCTCCTTGGCCGGGGATCAACGCCGAGAGCATCGCAGTGGTCCGCAAGGATGACGTCGATCAACTGTGGGTGTTGGCGAAGCGCGTCATCAACTCCGTCACCCAGCACTACATCGAGATCCTAGAGCCCGCCGACAGGCTGGACTCCCACATCATTACTGCACCCGCCTCCACGACGATCACAGGGTTGAGCCATCTTGAAGCGGAGACGGTCGATGTGCTGGCGGACGGCAAGTGGGCGGGCTCATTCACTGTGGCTTCAGGGCAGGTCACATTGCCGTCCAACTGGACGACGCCGGCCTCGGCGACCGTCGGCCTGCCCATCACCTTCAAGCTCAAGGGCCAGCATTACGAGGTGGACGACCGCTTCGAGGGCGCCAGTTCCGGCAAGAAGAAGCGGGTGACCTGGCTCAAGGTGCTGGTCAATCAGAGTTACGGCGGCGACGTCATCGACGACAGCGACACCTACCCGGTGATCCCGATGGCTGCGTCAGACGATCCACCGGTACTCGTGGATGGCTGGCAGGACATACCTGGGGTCGGGGTCATCGGGTTCTCGCCGACGCCGTTGATCCAGCACACGAGCCCGCACCCGTTCGAGGTCTTGAGCCTGCAAACGGAGGTGGTCAACCATGAAGATTGACATGATCGACTTCAGCCTTGAGCACGCAGCCTTGTTTCAGGACAGCGCGCAGCAGGGGCTTGTGCGACGCCACAAGGATGAGGTCGCCGGCTACAGCGTCACGGTGGGCGGCGAGATCGTCGCCTGCGTCGGAGTGATTACCACCATGCTCGGCCGTGAGGTGTGGTCGATGCTGGGGGAGGTCGTCAAGGAACGTCCGCGCGAGTTCATCCGCCTGTTCAGGGACATGCTCGACATCAACGCCAGAGCCTACGGCAATGACCTGTATGTGCACTTTCCTGCCGGTCACAGGCGCCAGCGGCGCTTTGCCGAGCTGGTTGGCTTCGAGTACACCATGACCCTGGGCACTCCGCTGGGCGTGCTCGAGCAGTACAAGTACAGGGAGGAGAGCTAGATGCCTCAAGTAGCTGCGGCGATTGCGATCACGGCAACGCTCGCCTCGGGGACCGTGTCGGCGATCGAGCAACGCCGGGGCGCCAAGGAGGCCAAGCGCGAAGGTCGCCGGCGAGCGGCGGAAATCAGCGCCGAGGCCAAGGTCGAGGAGGAGCGTGAGCGCGAACGGGCCGCCAGGTTGCTGGCAAGCCAGCGTGCCGGCTTCGGGGCCGCCGGTGTGACTCAGGCGGGCACTCCGGCGCTGGTGCAGGTGCAATCCCTCTTCGACTCCCTGCGTGAGCGTGAGCGCATCCTCAGCGGCGCCGCAAGGCAGTCGGAGGCGGTGAGACGGCAGTCGAGGAACAAGGCCAGGGCGCTGAACATCGGCGCCGGCACGACACTGCTCACTTCCGTTGGCAAGGCCGGGGCCGTCGGCATCCAGGGCGGACTCTTCGACTAGGAGCGACAGATAATGCCGACCATCAGGATTGCCACTTCACGGCTGCCGGAAGCCAGGAGGCCGCGCGAAGTCGGGCGCACGGGCGAGGAGCTTCCGGCGCTGGTCACGGCCGGCTTGTCGGAGCAGATCGGTGACGCCATTGCCGGTCTCGCCGTGACCATCAATGAGCGGCGAACGAAGAGCCAGACGGCCCTCGGGGAGAGTCGAGTCATGGCGGCCATGGCGAACGCCGCCAACCTGACGGATGTTGGCGAGGACAGGTTCTCCAGCGCCAACGCCGTTGATGAGTTGCGCCTGGAGCGCATGGCGGCCTTTGACGAGGCCGGCGGCGCCATCCTGGCGGAGGACATGACCCCCGGGGCCAAGAAGAACCTTGAGCTGGCGATCCAGGCCACGCGCCCGATTCTCGAGGAGCGCCTTGTCGGCAAGATTGCCACGCGCGAGAAGGCTGCCCGTAAGAGCGAGATCAACGCGGCCGTCGATGAGATCGTCTTTGCGACCACCGACCTTGACGACCTTGCCATGGCGGAGACGCAGATTCGCGCCCTCTACGATTCAGGCAGCGACATCTGGACGCCCAAGGCCATCGACATGCAGGTGAAGAGCGCCATCGGCGACATCGCCTCGACGGCGCTGGCCGTGGATCTTGCCTCCCTGGACCCCAAGAAGCGGCGTGGCGCCATTGCCAAGCTATCCGAGCTGGCGAGCCGGTTGGGGCCTAGCCAGCGGGTCGTCATCATGGAGAAGGCCTTGCAGGCGCGTCGTTTCTTCGCGGCCGAACAGCGGCGGGCAGAGGCTGAAGGCCGGCGGGTGGCGGCCGAGTCGGAGCGCAAGATTGCCAAGGAGGCGAAGGAACGCCAGGACACGGCCATGACCGAGTTGAGTGCCATCACCGCAGATCTGGGCCGCGGCATCTCGGGCCCCGGTGATCTCCCTGGCGCCTTCGCCACCCTCGAGGCCGAGATCGACAGCCGCAAGGCAGATCTACCGGCCGACGTTGTCGCCCTGGCGATGCCGGAGTTCAGGCAGCGCATGATCGTTGGCGCGGCGCGCCTGATGCTGATGTCGCCGGACGAGGGCACGCGCATTGACGGCGTGCAGTTCGTGCTCAGCGATGAAGTGCAGTCGCAGGTGGGGATCGGCCAGTATGCCGAGCTGCTTGGCCTGGCGAGAAGCACGTCGGACAAGGATGACGCCGAGTTTGATCGGCTCGTCGAGCGCGACCTGGTGGCCTCTCAGTCGGTCGCCGAGAAGGAAGTAGCGCAGATGCTGGACTACGTCCAGGATGACGTTGACAGCGTGCGCGACCTCGAGAGCGCCGTCTTGCGTGTCCAGGCCATCGTCGATGGCGCCGTGGTCACGGACCTTACCGGCGAGAAGTCGAACATCTTCGGCGACAAGAAGGACGCCGCGATTCGCGCCCAGACCGAGGGATTGATCACGGCGGCCTTGAAGCGCTTCCTTGGCGATCCTCGCCAGTCGGACGAGGCCATCGATTACATCTTCACGGAGTTGCGCGGCCAGGTTGGCATCGATGCGCAGGGCGATCTGGAAGATGCCGCGCGCCGCATCATGCGCGCGGAGGCCAAGCAGGCGAGCGACGCGGCGGGCGAGATTGTCTCTCTGGCCGGCTCCACGGACTTCACCTTCCAGCAGGCCGACAAGTTCCTTGGCAAGCTCGCTGATCAGTCTGTCGATTTCAGCGAGCGTGCACGCCGCATGGTCAAGTATGGCGCCCTGAGCAACGACGACGTCGACAACATCATCGGCCTCTACGATCTGGCGGCGGTCACCGTCAAGGAGAAGAAGCTCGAGTTGCAGGTCGGCATGGATGCGATCCTGCACGGGGTTGTCGGCGGCGCCCCCAGCGACCCGGACATGCTGGCGGCCATCGGCAGGGCGTACGTGCTCAATGTGCGGCCGCGGATTCTTGGTCTCCTTGGCGACAAGGCCATGACGGAGGAGGAGTATCAGGCGGCGGTGCCGGAATTGGCCTCGGCAATCTCGGCGATGGTGCAGAACGTGCGCCACTTGCCCCTGGATCTGATCGCCGACATGCGCCGGTTGGAGTCGGGCAACGTGCGTGACATGTTCTTCGCCGTGGCGGTGACCAAGGAGTTGTTCCGCGGCGATCTCAACGCCCTTCGCACTGCCGGCCGGGGCGGCGCCAAGGACACCCTGATCAGCGCCTGGACGGCGGCCTTCGACGACAAGTTTTACGGACGTATGAGCCTCATCGATCTGCGCATGAAGACCGGGGACAGCTTCGCCACGGCCTTCAAGGACACCCTCGACGCGACGCTCGACATCGACCTCAAGGGCCTTCAGGGCGACTTCAAGGAGGCGCGCGAGGACAAGGGCGTGCTCTCCAACGAGGCCATCGCCGAGCGTGCGCTGCGCTTGCTTGATGGCCCGGACGAGTTTCCGCCGGGGATGATCCGCACAATAGCGCAGCTCACGGAGACGCTATACCAGCAGACCAACGGCAATGCTGAAGTGGCGCTCGATGCGGCCGTCAATCGCATCGGCACCATCTGGCAGGAGCAGAAGATCACCAGTGACAGCGAGTGGGAGCGTGACAGTCCGGTGTGGCATCTGCGCACCGAGGCGCCGGCCCCTGCCAACGACTGGGTACCCGGTCAATTGCGTGAGGACCTGCTTGAGAGTGTCGGCGCGGATGTCGTCGGCGAACGTCCTGACCTGGAGCAGTTCAAGCTGGAGTATTACGGTCAGGTGGGCGGCGAGCACACCTGGGCGGTGCTGTGGCGAGAAACGCTGCTGCCGGTGGCGAAGAAGGACGGTATGCCGTTCTTCGTCAGCTTCGACTGGATCACCTCGCCGGCGGGCCGTTCGGCGCAGGTGCCGGCGGTGATGCGTTCGGAGTCGTTCGACGATCTCAGGTCCTCGAGGGAGCTGAAGGCGCTGCTCGATGAGCGCACGAAGTTGCGCGCGCAGATTCCCACTGCCAGGCCGGGGCCGGTCCAGATGCCGATCCCCGTCGCTGTGCGCAAGCGCCTGAACGAGATCAATCCGCGGATTCAGGAGCTACAGAAGACCATCGTCGGGGAGTACGACGAGCTGCGCGCCAAGCGCCGGGCGGCCGCGGACCAGCAGCGACGGCTGAAGGCGGAACTCTTCGAGATCAGGCCGCCGAGCGAACGCCAGCGCCGTGAGGATCGCAAGGCGTTCGAGCGCGAACGGGCCAAGCTCTTGAAGAGCCGTGAGGCTTTGCAGGAGAAGCTGGACCGCGACGATGAGATCGAGCGGCTGTGGATCCTGCTCGGCAAAGAGGCGTTCAAAGGGAAGCAGCCCTGATGCCTGAAGTAGACTCGCAAACCATGCTCCAGGAGCTGGCACGCCGCTCGTTGCTCGACACGCAGGCGCGCATCGACACGGCCACGGCGCCGAAGCGCGAGGCCAGGGCTAACGTGTTTGAGTCGCTGGGGTCTGGGTTCGCGCGCGAGAATCTCTTCTTCAACCTCGGCGGCGTGTTCAGTCGCTCGAAGTTCCTGCCGGAGCCCGACTACAACGCCCTCGACCCGGAGCAGGAGGACCTTTCCGACTATCAGGACCTGTGGCGGGAGTTCACGCACTCGCGCAGTCGCATCGAGACCGAGGCGATCAAGGCGCAGATCGACCAGGAGCGTATCGGCCTGCGGAAGGGCGCCGATCATCCCATCGCCCACTTCTTCGGCTCGGCTCTCGGGGGGGTCTTGAGCCCGGAAACCTTCATCCCGGTCGGCGGCGTCATCGCCAAGGGCGTCACCGGCGTCAGGATCTCGCGCGCTCTGATTACCGGTCTGCGCACTGCCGCGGTCGCGGCCACGGCGCAGACGGCTTCCGAGATGGCGCTATCGCGGGCGCAACTGACGAGGACCGACGAGGAATCGCTGACCAATATCGCCTTCGCGGCGCTCATGGGTGGCGCCCTGGGGACCGGCTTCGGCGCCGCGGCTGCTTCCCGCCGGGCGCTGGCCGAGGCCATGATGTCCGACGACTTTGTCGCCAGGATCAAGGCCAAGCTGCCATCCCAGGACAAGCTCAAGGCTCTGGGGCCTGAGGGTCACAGGGCGGTTGTCATGGAGGCCATCCGCGAGACCATACCGGAGGCCGAGGACCTGCTCTCCAAGGGCCTGATGGGCAAGTTCATCAATCGCTACTTCAGGATCAGCCCGATGGTGCGGGGCCTGAGTGATCAGACCTCGCCGACCATGCGCGTCACCACCTCGCAGCTCCTGGAGCAAGCCTTCTACCGCAAGGTGCCGGAGCTGGGGGCGCCCGCCGAAACCCTTATCACGCTTGAGGATGCGGCCGTCGGCGTGGCTCGCATCCGGACCCTCGACATCTTCGATGCCTATCGTGCGCGTGGCCGCAAGGGCCGGGCGATCCAGTCGATGGACGAGGCCAACGAGCTGGCGACGATGGCGAACAGGCGCGGTGGCAAGGCCCGGGACCTGCCGCACAACGGCGAGCAGTTGACGGAGCCTGCCGGTGTGCGCATGGTCGAGGACATCGCCCGGATACACCGCGAGTTCTACAGCCACATCGAGGAGCTGGGGCTGGCGAACGGCTCGATTTCGCCGAGCGATCTCATCGAGAATTGGGTGCACAGGATCTGGGACGCCGAGGCGATCAAGGCCAACCCCGAGGAGTTCACGCGCCGGCTGGCGGAGGACTTCGCCTCGGATGGGCGCACGTCGCTGGTGGAGGCTCTCGCCGACGCCAAGCACACGATGGAGGCCATTCTCGGCGGCCCGGCCGACTCCAGCCAGGTGCACCTGTTGATCCGCAGTCGTGTGGGCGAGGCGTCGAGCTTCAAGGACCGGCTGCTCGACATCGACGATACCAAGTACGAGGACTTTTTGATCAACGACGCCGACGAGATCGCCTTCAGGCTGCAAACGACCGCCATCCCGCAGCTCATCATGGCGCAGAAGTTCCGCACGGACACCTCCGGCGCGGTCACCGGCGTCTGGAAGCGTGCCTCCGGGGTCATCGATGAGGCGCTTGAGCGTGCCGACGCCGAGATCCTGGTGGCGGCCAGGGAGGACGTCGTTGACGCGCAGATCGCCAGCAGCCTTGGCGCCCTCCTCGATCCCGAGGCCAGCAAGCTGGCCAAGCAACTGCTGGCCCTGGGCCAGCGGCGCCTGGCTGCCCTGCGTGGCGTGCGCAGTTCCCTGATCGAGCTTGAGCCCGCCCAGAGGTTGGCGCAGGCGGTCACCGGGGCTCAGAAGGTGCTCTCCGGGGCGCCCAAGAGGATCAAGGCCATTGCCGGGCTGCTGCCGGCCAAGGTTCAGAAGCTCATCGTCAAGGACATCGAGGCCCGCACCCGGCTGCCGGAGGCGCGCGCGCGTGTGCGCAAGCTCGAGACGGCCGTCAGGCGAGCGGAGATGGCGGCCAAGGACACCCGCCAGAAGCTGAAGACCGTCGAGGCGGAGGCCAGGAGGCGCGGCGCCGAGTTCGACAGGAAGCGTGCCGCGCTGGAGACCAAGCGCCAGGCTGCCAAGCGCGAGCTGGGGCGCCTCCAGGCGAAGATCCCGGCTGCCGAGGAGGGCCTGCGGACCGCCAAGCGCACTCAGGCCACCGGCGGCCGAGCAGTGCGCAAGGCCGAGGCGAACCTCCAGCGCGCGCGCGAGGCCGTCAAGGCGGCCAGAGCGCAGTTGGCTGCCCTGCGCCAGGAGGGCGCCACGGCCGCCAGGATCCGCCGTCAGGCGACGCAGATCAATCGCGCAGTCAAGGCCCGGGAGACGGCCGCGAAGCGCCTGAGCGCCGCGAGAAAGGCCCTCAGCGGCCACAAGAGGGCCGTTGCCAGGGGCACGAAGGAGCTGGCGGCTCTTGTTAGCGCCTCGAAACGGATTCTCCGCCAGCGCCCTTCGGTGACGGCGCCGTCGCTGGTGACTCCGGGCTTGCGGCGGTTGCCGCCCTCGTTCGCGGCACGGCTGGCGAAGCTCCGCAAGGCGGCACCGGCGGCGGAGACGGCCCAGAAGCAGGTGAAGAAGGCGCTCAAGGAGCAACAGGTGGCCCTGTCGGGGCTCGAGAAGGCCGCCAAGACCACGCAGCCGGACCTCTACCGGTTGATTCGGGACGTGATCTTCCGCCGCCAGCGGGTCACCTCGGGCGCCCGGGAGGCGCTGGAAGTGACCACGGAGCGGGCCGTCAAGGTGCGAGCTGCGGTGGCCGAGCTGCGTGAGGCCCAGGACCTCATGCGGGCCGTCAAGGGGCGCCAGGAGGCCATTGCCAAGGATGCCGAGAGGCTGGCCTTCATTCACCAGGGGCTCGAGGCCGAGCACAAGGCGGTCACCCGCAAGATTGCCGACCTGCGCCGGGTCTCCAGGGGCAAGCTCAAGGGCACCGGCGAGGACGCGCCGCCGATCAAGGTCCAGCACCCCGAAGTCAAGGAGGCCGACATCGAGCAGGCCGGCGCCGTGATCCTGCGTCGGGCCGCCAACGTCAGGCGCGCAGAATCGCGCCGCGGCGTCACCCTGGAACCGCTGATTCGCAAGATTCAGAATGAATACAAGGCGGCCATCCGGGGGGAGCGTAACTTCCGCAAGCGCAAGCGCTTGGAACGACGCGCGGCGCGCGCTCTCAAGGACATCAAGCACATCCGCGACCACCTGTTGCGCAAGGGCGCCATGCCCGAGGATCCGAGCCACCTGTTCTCCGTCGCCGAGCGCTCGATGCGCAACGTCAATGTCGCGCGCTTCCTCGGTGGCGTGGTGCCGGCGTCGATCGCCGATGTCGCCATGCCCACCTTCGTTGGCGGCATGGGTTCGCACCTGCGCCAGCTTGCCGTCACCATGAGGATGCCGCTATTGAGAATCGCCAAGGACCACGAGGACATCGTGCGCCTGTCGATGGCGCTGGAATCGACGCGCGGCGGCATGAGCATGCGCGTGCGCAGGTTCGCGGATCTGGCTCACCTCGGCCATGCCGCCAATCCCTTCGAGAAGGGCACGCAGTGGCTGGCGGACAAGCTCATGTCGGCCTTCGGGCTGAGGATGTGGAACCAGTGGCACAAGGGTTCCGCGTCGATCGGCATCGCCTTCAGGCTCATGGACGACGTCGCTGCTCTGGCCCAGGGGCGTGCCTCGCCGCGGGCCGTCAAACGGCTCAGCATCGGCGCCATCGACGAGCACACGGCCAAGGCCATTCATGCTCAGTGGCTGAAGTACCGCCAGGCGGACAAGTTCGCAGGCATGACCACGTACTGGCCGCGTTCCCAGATGTGGGACGATCTCGACGCCAAGCGCGCCTTCCACGCCGCCGTCCTCACCGACGTGCAGCGGACCATCATCACGCCGTCGGTCGGCGAGTTGCCGGTGTGGATGTCGAAGGAGTATGTGCGGCTGCTCGGCCAGTTTCGCGCCTTCGCCATGAGCGCCACCCACAAGATTGTCATGAGCGGGCTACAACGGCGAGACGCGGCCGTCTACGCCGGCTCGATCTTCATGACGGCAATGGGCACCGTCACTTACATGGCGAAATCGGTGGCCGCCGGGCGTGAGATCGACATGAGCCCCGGGCGACTGGTGCTCGAGGGGCTGGACCGGTCCGGTATCCTTGGCGCCCTCGGCGAGGTGAATTCCATCTTCGAGCGCGTCAGCCGCGGCAATCTGGGCCTGGGCCCGATGCTTGGCGTGGAGGGCGGCATCTCCAGGGCCAACGCCCGCAACGTGGTGAGGCAGGCGTTCGGGCCGTCCGTGCGGCAGGTGTTCGATCTGGCGCGATTGTTCTCGATGCCGTTCAAGGACGAGTTCACGCACTCGGATCTGCGCCATCTTGTGCGCATGGCCCCCGGCAGTAACATCTTCTATCTCCAGAGAATGATGGACATGACCACCGATGCGGCTTCTGATCGGCTCGGTTTACCGGATAGGAGCACACGACCATGACCGTAGCCACGAACGACAGGCGCTCAGGACCGACTGACGGCGACGGCTCCACCACCGTCTTCGTCTACGACTTCCCGATCGAAGTGGATTCGGATCTGGAAGTCTGGCTGTTGAACGAGACGACGCTGGTTGAGACCAAGCAAACGCTGACCACCCACTACACCGTCGATGGGGCCGGCGGCGTTGGCACCCAGGAGATCACCTTCGTGACCGCCCCGACTGCTAACGAGAAGGTGCTGATTCTCGGGCGTGAACCAGTCAACCAGACGTCGGATATCACCGGTGGCGACACGGTGCCGCTACAGACATTGCAGGACATCCAGGATAGGCTTGTGCGTCTGGAGCAGCAGCTTCAGGAAGTGCTCGATCGGACGTTGCGCTTCACGCGCTTCGTGGACATGGCCGCCGAGGTGGGCGACGGCGTGCAGATTCCGCAGCCGCTGGCCGGCGACGTCAACAAGAAGCTGGCGGTATCGTCGATCACGCCCATCGTGCTAGACTGGCAGACGTAGAAGGGGGGCCCCGTGGCCGACAGGATGCCCAACGGCACACGCATTCTCGTTCGAGAGATCAGCATGGCGGTGGGGGTGTTGTCGATGGTGGTGGCGGGTTTACTGTGGGCCGTCAGCGTGTCGAAGAGCTACAGCCAGGAGGCGCTAACCAATCACGCGGCGAACCCTCATCGTGGCATGGCGGAGACCTACGAGAGCCGGGAGTCGGCCAGGCTGAAAGAACAGAACATACTCTTGCGGATCTCTGCCCTAGAGGGTCGCCTCGAGAGCAAGCTCAACCAGATTCACGAGGACCTTTCCGCCCACATCGAGGCGGACAATGCGGCCTTCCAGCGGCTGCTGAAGGAGAACTGATGACGATCAGGAGGCTGACCTATGCTGCGGCGATCATGCTCTTCCTGCTCGGGTGCAACGCGCTCGCCCTCAAGGAAGAGCGCAACCTCGGTGAGCGCATCGAAACCCTGGAGGCCAAGGAGGCCGCGCTGGCTGGGGCTATCGCCAACGCTGAGGCTCTGGGCCGAGACGAGGACGCGATCGGACTCCGGGCGCAACTCGCTTCTGTTCGTGAGCTACTGGCAGAGCGCCAGCGGCAGCTCGGCGAAGTGCGCCAGAGGCGTCGTGAGACTCTAGGCGGATGGGCAGACAAGGCAAGCAAACTGATCCAGCTCGCCCTGGCGGGCGTGTCGCTGGTTGGAATGGGGAAGAGATCGTGACAGAACTGCTGACCAACCTGGGCTCGAAGAAGCTCGTCATGTCCGTGGTGGGTCTGTTCGGGGTGCAGTCGATAGACGCGCTGGCGGCAGACCAGAAGGCGCTGGCCCTTGGCGCCATCGTCGTGGCGTTCCTGGTCTCGCAGGGATTCGCCGACGGCATGTCGAGAAAGTATAGCGCTAAGGCCTGAGCATGGGCTCCAGGGCGCGTAGCAGTTGTGTCGCGCGCCCGTCGCCGAGCATGTTGCCGGTGATCCTGTAGACCTGCCAGCCGAGGAGTAGCGCGGCGTTGCCCTTTTCGCAGTCGCGCTCGAAGCCGGCGCCGCGCACGTGCCGGCCGCCCGACCAGATGCCGCCCTCCACCTCGATGGCGATCTTGACCTTGGGCCAGGCGCGATCGAAGCGCCAGCGTCGCTCGGGGTGGAAGCGGTGCTCATGGACCGGAGCCTCGAGGCCGAGGGCCTTGACGCGGAAGTCGAGCTCACGCTCGAGATGGCTTTTCGGTTTGCGCCTTGGCTTTCGCATGTCCCCCCCGTGCTGCGCGATCCTGGCGGCAGACGCGACAGACCTTCTGCCGGCGGTCGAAGGCGTTGGAGTGCGGGGCGAAGGCGTTGATGTGTTTCTTCTGCTCGCACTCCCGGCAGCGCTTGTAGCGTGCCGTGTCGATCTTGGCCGGCGGCCGGCGCCTTGGCTTCGGGGGCTCGCCCGCCCAGCGGGGATCTGAGCGGATGCGTGCGGCGTGGTCAAGGAGCCGCTGGATTCTTTTGTCCGGCGGCACGCTGTGGAACTTGGCGACGCACAGGAAGATCAGCTCGGCGGCCTCGTGCTGGCTCAAGCGCCGGGGGTCGTAGCGGAATCCGCAGATGTCTTCGTGATCGTCAGGCGCCGGCGTTAGGCTCATTGTCGCGGCCTCCGCCCCTCATCATGGCGCTGCGCTCGATGATGGGCTCCGCGCAACCGGGGCAGAGATGCAAGTCGAGAGTGATGCTGCCGCTGCGATGGACCGTGACCCAGGAATGGCGCAGCAGATCGAGAGAGTCGCTGAAGCGCCGCTCCTCCAGGCCGCACGAATCGCAGATGTATATCCACTTGATCATGGCTGCTTGCCCTCCGGCATCTCCAGCGACTCCGCTCGCCGCCAGACGCCGGGAGCGAAGAGGGCGAGCATGGCGATGCCCCCGCCCCCTATCGGCTTGATCTCCAGGACGCCGTCGGTAGCGACCCACGCCGTGGCGTTGTCGTAGAACGTCTTCTGCGGGTTGCCGTCGCTGGCAATGTACACCACCACGATTCTGGTCATTGCTCCTCTCCTTCCAGGGCCGCTTCGGCGCGGGCATCATGCACCGTGATCTCGGTGCTAGGACAGTAGGCATTCAGGGCTATTGCGATGTTGTCGGCATTGAGCCAGTGCTCGCCTAGACCTATAGGCCATCGCACTTCCACCGTCACGCTGCGGGTTTCTGGGGTCATTGCTCCTCTCCCTTCAGTACCGCTTCGGCGCGGGCACCCAAGGAGTGCCAAGCGCGCGCAGCCACCGCCGGAACGACGGCGTTGCCGAGGCAGCATAGTCGGTCCATCCGATTGGGAACCCCATGAGCCACTCGACCCACGTCGGGTTCAGCTCCCCACCAACCTCCCTGGCAAGGTTCCTGTCCTGGTTCGATGTCTGGTCGCCCTTGGTGTACCGTGCATCGCGAGCGGTTGGTGTCGCAAACTGGTGCACTGCCACCTCGTTCAGCGGCCGGGCGCTCCTTTGCAGGATCTTCATGCTGGCCTTGCCGCTCCACCAGTCCTTGGCCGCCGGTGTGGGCAAGAACGAAGACTCGTCGCCTGAGATGTGGGGCTCCGCTGGCGGCCGCCGAAAACACTCCCCATTCAACACCGAACCCGAGCTCGGCCAACTCTCCGAGTATCTGTCCGAAACCCCAGGCATCGGCAAGCAGCCCTGGCACGTTCTCCAGGAAGACGAACGCCGGTCGTACCACACGAACGATTCTGTGGATGTGGGGCCACAGCCAACGCTCGTCGCTTGTTCCCCGCCGTCGTCCAGCGGCTGAGAATGGTTGGCACGGGAAGCCCGAAGAGATGACATCCACGAGTCCACGCCACGAGCGACCGCGGAACGTGGCGATGTCATCCCAGATAGGAGCCGGATCCAGGGCCTTTTCTTCCATCCGGGCCACGAGGGTGGCCGCAGCGTAGGCGCTCCGCTCAACATGACAGACAGTGCGATATCCGGGGATGGCGAGCTTGAGTCCGAGCTCGAGTCCTCCAATCCCGGAACATAGAGCCAGGCCATTCACTCTTCCCCCTCCAGCGCCGCCTCGGCGCGGGTGATGGCCAGTTTCACGAACCTGCGCCCTTCCGCGTGACCTGGCGACCCCTTGTCCGGCTCCAGGCATACGATAGTCCGATTCAATTCCCGCACCGCCGCGC
>JBHHXF010000035.1:0-15388 GCA_046756905.1 Anaerolineae bacterium
TCCCCCCGGAGAACATGGACAAGCTCTTCGAGCCGCTGTTCACGACGAAGGCGAAGGGGATCGGGCTGGGGCTGGCGCTGTGCAAGATGTTGGTAGAGGGCCACGGGGGGACGATTGAGGTGGAAAGCGAAGTGGGGAAGGGCAGCACTTTTACGGTGAACTTGATTTCAGATTTCAGATTTGAGATTTCAGATTGAACCTGCAACTGAGAGCCGATCTACAATCTGCAATCTGCAATCTGCAATCAGATTCAATCTGAAATCTGAAATCTGAAATCGACAAGGGGGACGGCAGATGACCGAAGATAAGCCTCGAATTCTGGTCGTTGATGACGATGAGAGCACGCGCACGACCCTGGCGCTGATCTTTGGCGAGAAGGGCTACCAGACCGAGACCGCCGGCACAGGACAGGCTGCACTTGAAAAAGCGGGGGAGCACTTCTTCAACCTGGCGTTGTTGGACATCAAGTTGCCCGACATGAGTGGCCTGGATGTCCTGGCGCGACTGAAAGAGGCGCACCCGGACATGGTGATGGTCATGGCCACCGCCTACGCCTCGCTGGAAACCGCAGTGCAGGCGCTGCACGAAGGGGCGTCGGCCTACGTTACCAAGCCCTTGAACATGGATGAGGTGCTGGCCACTGTCCGGCAGGCTCTGGAGCAGCAGCGCCTGGCCGTGGAGAACCGGCAACTGTTAGAGGCGCTTCAGCGAGAGTTGGCCGAGCGCGAGCACGCGGAGGAACGAGTACGGCGTCTCCTCGATCAACAAACTGCTGTGAACCAATTGGCCCTCAGATTGGGGGAATTCAGGGACCTTGACGAGATCTACCAGACGATCTATGAGCATGTGCGGGCGCTGATGGATGCTGATGCATTCATCATCTCTTTCTATGATCATGAGAGACGGCTTATCCGGGCCGGCTACGTCATGACCCTTGGGGTTGTGCGTGACATCACGCGCTTCCCGCCCATCCCGCTGGAAGAAGAGGGATTCGGCATCCAGAGTCAGGTGATTCGCACAGGCCGGCCCCTGTATGTGCCAGATTGCTACGAGGCCATGAAGCGAACCAGAACCCTGTATGACATCCGAGAGGATGGCACGGTTGTTGAGGGGCCTCCCCCGCCGGAGGAAAAGGACACGTCTACCAATTCGGCACTCTACGTGCCGATGAAAGTCGAAGGGCAAACGATCGGCGTGCTTCAGGTGCAGAGCAACTGTCTGGATGCCTATACCCGGGAAGACATGGATCTTCTCACCGGCTTGGCCAACGTCGCTGCCATCTCCATCGAGAACGCCAGGCTGTTCGAGCAGGCGCGCCGGCGGGCGGCGCACCTGGAGGCGCTCAACGCCATCATCGCTGCCGCTGCCGGCGCATCGGACCTGCCTGGCTTGCTGGAGACCACCCTGGACTATACGCTGCGGGCGCTTGGTCTGGAGATGGGCGCAATCTGGCTGACCGACCAGCCCGGCATGCCGGCCCGCGTACAGGTCCTGCGCGGCTTTCCCCCCGAGTTTGAGCGTGAGATGGGCAGAGAGATGGCCCAGGCGGCGCCACCCATCTGGCGGTCGATTCTCGACCCTCAGCCCGTGGCGGATTGGCGAGCGGAGACGCAAAACAAAGTGCAATCGACCCTCGCGCCGATCATGGACCGCTTCGGCATCCGCGCCTCTTTGGTCGTCCCCATCGTCAACGACGGGCAGCGCCTCGGCGGGCTGAGTATGACCAGTCCATCCCCGCATGAGTGGAGTCCAGAAGAAATCGCCCTGGCGGAGGCCGTAGGCCGGCAGATCGGAGCTGCTGCTGAACGCGCCCGCCTGTTGGCGGGGGAGCGCCGGCGGCGCGAGCTGCTTGACACGCTCTATCACCTGTCCAAACAACTCATCGCCACCGATGAACTGGAAGACGTGATGCACATCATCGCCCGCCACGCCGGCGAGGCGGTGCACGTAACCTTCTGCCGCATCGTGGTGTTGGAGCGCGATGCGTTCATCTGCCGCGCGGCTCATCCTACCCGCGTGCTGAATCGCGACCTGGGCGTGGGTCAGCCGGACCCGCCGCCGGCCTGGTCGTTCTACCAGCGGGTGTTGAGCGAACGCGAACCGCTGCTGCTGAGTCAGGACGACCCGGCCCTGAGCGATGACGAGCGTCCGGCGCTACTGCTCGATGTAGCCCAAACTCTGTGCCTGTGCCCCCTGCGGGCCGGCGATGATGAGATTGGGGTGTTGGTCCTGGGCGAAGAGCGGGGCCCGGCCCGCGAGCCATTCGGCTCCGATAAACTACGTCTGGCCGGCGCCATTGCCGACATTGCCGCCAGCGCCCTTCACCGGGCCATGCTGCACCGGCAGACGCGGCAACGGCTGGAGCGCCTAGATGCTCTGCGCACCATCGACACGACCATCACTGCCAGCCTCGACCTGGAGGTCATCCTCAACGTACTGCTGGACCAGGTGACAGAGCGACTGAATGTGGACGCGGCCGACGTCCTGCTTTTCGACCCGAACACCCTGGGCCTGGAGTTCGTCGCCGGCCGGGGCGTCGACTCGCGTGCGAGCGGGCGAACCGGCCTCCGGCTGGAGGAGTGCCTGGCCGGCCGTGCGGTCCTGGAGCGACATACGATTGCAGATTTGAGATTGCAGGTTTCAGATTGGGAATCCGAATGGCCCGAAATCTCAAATCTGCAACCTGTACTGAGCCTGGTCGAAGTATCTGAAATCTCAAATCTGCAATCCGAGGGTTTCGTGGCTTACTCCGCGGCGCCGCTGATCGCGAAGGGCGAGGTCAAGGGCGTTCTCGAGCTTTTCCATCGCGAGCCGCTGTACCCCGATCCGGAGTGGGTGAACTTCGTGGAATCCGTCGCGGCGCAGGCCGCCATCGCCATAGACAACATAGAGATGTTCCGGAACCTTCAGCGTTCCCACTCGGAAATCACTCTGGCCTACGACCATACACTGGCCGGCTGGGCCCGCGCCCTGGAATTGCGAGATGCGGAAACCGAAGGCCACAGCCGGCGTGTCACCGACATGACCCTGAACCTGGCCAGAGCCATGGGGCTGAGCGACGAGGAACTGGTCCACATCCGGCGGGGTGCTCTGCTGCACGACATCGGCAAGATGGGCATTCCAGATAGCATCCTGGCCAAGCCGGGCAAGTTGGACGATGACGAGTGGGACATCGTTCGCCTGCACCCGGTCCACGCTTTCGAGATGCTCTCGCCCGTTCCGTATCTGAGGCCGGCGCTGGACATTCCATATTGCCATCACGAGCGCTGGGACGGAACGGGCTACCCGCGCCGGCTGAAAGGAGCGCAGATTCCTCTGCCGGCGCGCATCTTCGCCGTGGTGGACGTGTACGACGCCCTCAGCACCGACCGTCCCTACCGCAAGGCGTGGCCCAGGGAGAAGGTGCTGGCTCATATTCGGGAGGAGGCCGGCAAGCACTTCGATCCGGAGGTGGTAGAAGTGTTTTTGGGGCTACTGGAGGGACAGTGATTGGATATTGGGTATTGGGTATTGGGTATTGGGTATTGGGTATTGGGTGTTGTGCCAAGTTCAATACCCAATATCCAATCTCAAATCTGAAATCTCAAATCTGCAATCAAATTGGGGGTGTTTATGGTGACGGGACCGCACAGTCAACTGCTCGACCTGATCCAATCCGCTGATAGGCGCGGCGCCAACGCGTTGATCGATGAATGGGCCGGCGTGCACGGCTATGAGCGAGCGGTAATCGAGCTGCTGGACCCTGTGCTCCAGGCATGGGGTGAGAAGTGGGCGGCGGGTGAAGAGGTGAGCCTGGCGCAGGGCTACATCGCCGGCAAAATCGCCGAAGATGTCCTCCTGCAAGCGGCGGCGGAACGTACCAAGGACCCCGCACCGGGGGCGCTGAAGGGACCGGTAGTCATGGGCAACATTGAGGATGACTTCCACTCGCTGGGGCGCAGGCTGGTCACGACCTTTCTGCGCGCCGACGGCTGGGAGGTGTGTGACCTGGGCAACGATGTGCTGGCGTCGGAGTTCGTGGACCAGGCCGTCGAGATTGGGGCCAAAATCGTCGGCGCGTCGGCCATGATGTATACCAATGCCATGAACATCAAGAAGGTGCGGGCGGAGATCGACCGGCGGGGGCTGACAGGCCGGCTGCAACTGGCAGTTGGCGGGGCGGTGTTCGTGCTGCGCCCCGAGTTGGCGGCGCAAGTCGGTGGAGATGGGACCGCCAGGACCGCCATTGGTGCATCCGACCTCATGGCCGAGCTGTGGGACCGGGCAGAAGTCGCAGGAGGTGGAGAATGAACAGCCTGGAGCGCGTTCTGGCCACTCTTCAGGGGGAGCCTACCGACAGGCGGGCCGTCAGCCTGACCCTGAGTCTGTACGGGGCCAGGCTGACCGGCTGCCGGCTCACAGAATACTACACCAATCCTGTGGCGTACGCTCGTGGAGCGAGCGCCGTCATGGAGACTTTCCAGCCGGACATTCTCTTCGGGCCGTTCGCTCTGTGCCTGGAAGGAGAGGCCTTCGGCAGCCGGGTGCGCTTCTACGAGGATCAGGCGCCTAATCTGACCCGCCCCGCGATCTCTTCCTCGGGTGAAATCGCGCAACTCGCCGCGCCCGACATCGAGACCCACCCCAGGTTGCGCTTTTTCCGGGCGACAATCCGGCGCATGGCAGCCGAACACGGCCAGCAGGTACCCATTGCCGCGGTCGCCCTAGGCCCGATGGGCTTGCCGGCCATGATTATGGGCATCGAAGGCTGGCTGGAAACCCTGCTGTTTGATGAAGCGGGCACGCAGCGGATGTTGGAGATGTCGGTTCCCTACTTCGTCCGCTGGGCGAACGTGCTACTGGCCGAGGGTGCGTCGTTGGTGGTCGTGCCGGCGGCCTTCGCCAACCCGACCATTGTCACCCGCGAGATGGCGGCCCGGATCGCTGTGCCGGCGCTGAAGGAGGCCTACTCACAGATCAATGGTCCCCTCATCGTGCACTCGGCTGGCGCGTCCCTGGCCCCATTCCTCGATCTCCTGGCCGATTTGCCCAACGTGGTCGGGTTTATGCTGAACCACGGGGACAGCTTCGCGGAGGCGCGAGCCAGGGTTGGGGCGCAGGCGACGCTGATCGGCAACATCGACGGACCGACGCTCCACATGCGCGAGCCGGACGAAATTGCAGCGGAATGCCGCAAGGTCTTGCACGACCGCCGCGACGATCCGCGCTTCATACTTGGCACGTCGGCTGCGGACATCGGCTTTGATACGCCGGTGGAGAACATCCACGCCGTGCTGCGGGCGGCCCAGGCGTCCCGTTTGTAGTAAGCCACGTAGCGGAGCGGAGTGGCGTTCGTTTGTAGTAAGCCACGTAGCGGAGCGGAGTGGCGTTCGTTTGTAGTAAGCCACGTAGCAGAGCGGAGTGGCGTTCGGCGTGACATCATTCTACGAGCGGCTGCCGGCACTCCGCTGCGCTGCGTGCCTGACTACGAACATGGCCTGACTACGAAAACTGCTTGGTTTAGTGGGAACGATTTGAGGAGCATGATTCAGATGCCATCCAGAATCACTTGCATCGCCTGCTCGATCTTCCGCAGCGAGTTGGAGGGGCTGCGGGCCAGCGGGGAAATCGAATTTCCGGTTCGCTATGTGGACTCGGCGCTCCACATCCACCTGGACAGGCTGCGCCGGCGTCTCGACGTGGTCCTGGTGAGCGAGCTGGATCGAGGCGCGAAGGTCTTGCTCCTGTTCGGTGACTGCCATCCGTACATGTATGACCAGACCTCGATGGCCGGCGTGGACCGCGTCCAGGGCCTGAATTGCCCCGAGATTCTGCTGGGGCGGGAGGAGTACCGCGCCCTGCGCCGACACGGCGCCTTTTTCCTCATGCCGGAGTGGACCATCCGCTGGCGCGAGGTATTCCAGGAGGAACTGGGCCTGGAAAGTGACGTTGCCAGGGACATGATGGGGGAGATGTTTCACGAATTGCTCTACCTGGACACCGGCCAGATACCCATACCCACGGAGCGCCTGGAGGCGTTTTCAGCCTACACCGGCCTTCCCTGGCGGATCATGCCAGTGGAGCCGGATCGCATGCTGGCCGGCTTGCGGGAGGCGTTGGAAAGGATTCGGGAAGATGAAGAGTGATGCGAAGTTTGGAACGGCGAACCAAAGGCTCGCGTTTGAGGCGATGGCGTTCGACATTCTGGGCAACCTGTTGCGCACAGCGGAAAGTCCGGCTGCCCTGAGCACCTATCTCGCGGAGCAACTGCGTGAGCTGACAGGGGCGCGAACCATTCTCTTGCTGCAATGCGTGCATGACTCTGACGCCGCCGGCCACCGGCTCGTGGCGGTCAATCCGCAGCGCCGCCGCAGCCTGGCCGAATCGCCCGAGGTTAGCCGGCTGGCTGAGCTGGCCGACGATCTCCGAAGCTCCACCGTGTGGGGCATGGGCGGGGGGCGCAACGGTGCGGACGCAATTCTCGCAGCGCTAGGCTGTGGCCTGTCGATCGCCGTGCCGCTGCGCGTGGGCAAGATTGGCATGGGAGCCCTTTTGCTGCTCGATCTCCCGGATGCCCACGGCATCGACCTGGTGATGGAAGTTCTGGACATGCTGTCCACCGTCGTCGCCCTCGTCTTTCGCAATGCGCTCCTGTATGAGGAGCAGGAAGCGACCATTGAAGCCCGAACACGGGAACTCAAGAAGATTGAATGGCTGCTGACGACAGGCATAGAGGCTGATGAGAAAGGAAAAAGGTCCTACCAGCAGCCTTACGGCAATCTCGTTGATCTCAACACGAGCCGACTGATATCTGATGCCGTCGGAGAAGATGTCCTCACAGAGATCGTCGGTGACTACCTTGATTTGCTCGACACCTCGGCGGCGGTCTACGAGAAGAATGGCGACTATGCGCTCGGAATCTTTGCCTCCGGTTGGTGCCGCCTCCTGGACCATGCGTCACGCAGTCTGTGCGGCACCGGCGATAACAGGGCGGCGCTGAACAGCGGCCAGTGGCACTGCCATGAATCGTGCTGGACTGAAGCTTCCAAGGTATCTATCGAAAAGGGTCTGCCGGTCGATATCGAATGTAAGGGTGGGATTCGGCTCTACGCCGTTCCCATTTGGGCCGGCGATGAAGTCGTAGGATCCATAAATCTTGGCTATGGCGATCCCCCCGAAGATCCCCGCGAGCTGCAGGAAATTGCAGACGGATACCGCGTGAGCGTGGACGAACTTATCGAACAGGCCCATGCGTATGAGTCTCGTCCACCTTTTGTCGTTGAGGTTGCCAAGAGCCGTCTGCAAACCTCGGCACGGTTGATTGGCGAAATCACTGAGCGCAAGCAGGCAGAAGAGGAGATCCGGCGTCATACCAAGGAACTGGCCGCCCTCAACGTCATCGCTGTCTCGACGAGCGAAGCCCTGGACATGGAGACGATCCTCCACACTGCTTTGCGCGAGGTTGTGATCGTGACCGGTGTGGATGGCGCCGAGTGCCATCTGCAGGACGATAACGGCGACCTGGTCCTGGCCGGCACGTGGGGGCTGGACGACACTTTCGTTGCAGCCAGCCACGATTACCGCTTTCCCCTCGGCGAGGGCATCCCTGGACGGACTTTCGCCCGTCGTGAGCCTGTCTACGTGGCCAACGCGTCAACGGACCAACGTTATCTGCGGCGCGCGGAGGCCGGCGCTGCGGGCTATTGTTCCCTGCTGTGCGTGCCCATCCTTGGACGCGAGTCACTACTGGGTACGTTCATGCTCTACAGCCGCAAACCTCGTGAATTCGCGCCGGAAATGCAGACCCTGTTGATGACCGTTGGCGGACAACTGGCTGTGGCCCTGGAGCGGGCGCGGCTGCATGAGGACCTCCAGGTGTACGCCGCACAACTGGAGCAGCGCGTGGCCGAGCGCACAGCCGAGTTGGAGGCGTTCACCTACTCCGTCTCCCACGACCTGCGCGCTCCGCTGCGGGCGATTGATGGCTTCGCACAGGCCCTGCAGGAGGACTACGCCGGCCTGCTGGACGCCGAGGGACAACACTTCCTGGAACGCCTGCGGGCCGGCAGTCAGCACATGGGCCAGTTGATCGACGATCTGCTGAACCTGTCGCGGGTGGGCCGGCAGGAACTCGAACGACGCCCCCTGGACCTGGCGGCTATGGCCCGGCGGGCGTTTGAGGACCTCGCGCCGTACCGGGCCGGGCGTGAGATTGACTTTCGGGTCTCGGCCTGCCCGCCGGCGCACGGCGACGCCCGTCTGATGGCATTGGTGGTGTATAACCTGCTGTCCAATGCCATCAAGTTTACTCGCGAGCGCGAGCTGACTATAATTGAGTTTGGATACCAGACCGAGGGGGCAGAGCCGGCCTACTTCGTGCGCGACAACGGCGTGGGCTTCGACATGGCCTACGCCGGCCAGCTTTTCGCTCCCTTCCAGCGCCTGCACCGCGCCGAGGACTACCCCGGCACCGGCATCGGCCTGGCCATCGTACACCGCGTCATCCAGCGCCACGCCGGCCGCGTCTGGGTCGAAGCCGGCCTGGGACAGGGTGCAACGTTCTACTTCGTGATCTAAGATTTCAGATTTCAGATTTCAGATTTCAGATTGCAGATTGAACTCTGCAATCGAGAGCCAATCTGCAATCTGAAATCTGCAATCTGCAATCAGAAAGGGGGTTTTTTGTGGATCAGGAGGAGATGAAGCGACGGACGAAGGAATTTGCCAAGCGGGTGATCAAAGTGTGCCGGCAATTGCCGAACACACGGGAGGGCCGGCTGATCGGCAACCAGCTCTTTCGCGCAGGTACATCGGTAGCGGCCAACTATCGGGCGGCTTGCCGTGCCCGCTCCAAGGCTGAGTTCGTCGCCAAGCTCGGCATCGTCCTGGAGGAGGCCGATGAATCGCTCTTCTGGTTGGAAATCTTGACCGAAACCGAGATCATGCCAGCCCACCTCCTGGCGCCCCTCATGCAGGAAGCCGACGAACTGGTAGCCATCTTCGTCACCAGCATAAATACAGCTAAAGGGAAGTGAGATTTCAGATTTGAGATTTCAGATTTCAGATTTCAGATTGAAACCTGCAACCGAGAGCCAATCTGCAATCTGCAATCTAAAATCTGAAATCAGAGTCAATCTGAAATCGAAAAGGAGTTTTTTGTGACTGCAAAGCGTATTGAGGTACTGATCGTAGAAGACAATCCAGATGACCTGGAATTGGCGTTGCGCGCATTGGAGCGGCACAACCTGGCCAACCACATCACCGTTGCCCGCGATGGGGCTGAGGCGCTGGACATCATCTTTGGCAACGTGCCGGCGGATCAGCGCCCGTCCACCGACGTGCCATGGCTTATTCTGCTCGATCTGAAACTGCCCAAAGTGGACGGGTTGGAGGTGCTGCGCCAGGTGAAGGGCGATCCGCGCACCAGCTCCATTCCGGTGGTGATCCTCACATCGTCCGACGAAGAGCAGGACATTGTGGAGAGCTACCGGCTGGGCGTCAACAGCTACCTCCGTAAGCCGGTCAACTTCGACAAATTCGTGGAGATCGTGCGGCACTTCGGCCTCTACTGGCTGCTCCTAAACGAAATGCCGCCCAATAACTTGATTTGAGATTGCAGATTGCAGATTGATCTGATTTCAGATTTTAGATTGCAGATTGCAGATTGGCTCTCGGTTGCAGGTTTCAATCTGAAATCTGCAATCTGAAATCTGCAATCAGACAGGGGGTTACGGATGAGTGGGCTTTTGCAGGTGTTGGTAATTGAGGATAATCCCGATGATGCCGAGCTGATGGCGCGGGCCTTGCGCCAGAACGGGTTTGAGTTTGACTGGCAGCGTGTGGACACGCAGGCCGGCCTCCTGCGCGCGCTGAAACGCCGGCCCGACATCGTCCTGTCCGACTACAACCTGCCTGGCTGGACGGGAATCGAGGCCTTCGAGGCGCTGCGCAAGGCCGGCAACGACACCCCCTTCATTCTGGTCACCGGCGCCTTGGGAGACGAGGCAGCCGTTGAGTGCCTGAAGCGCGGTATGGCTGATTACGTGCTGAAGGAGAACTTGCAGCGCCTCCCTCTGGCGGTGCGACGAGCGCTTGAGTCGCACCAGGAACGCATCGAGCATACGCGGGTGGAGCAGGCGCTGGAAGCCTTGGCGCGGGGTACGGCCCAGGTGGTGGGAGAAGCCTTCTTCCCGGCGTTGGTGGAGAACCTGGCCCGCGCTTTGGGGGTGCGGTGGGCGCTGGTCGGTCGTTTGCGCGGCGACGAGCGGGAGATGGTGGAGACGCTGGCCCTGTGGGACGCTGACCATCTGGCTGACAACATTACCTACGATCTGGCCGGCGCGCCTTGCCAGGACGTGGCCCGAAAGGGCTTTGTCATCCACGCCGATGGCGTGCAGACGCGATTCCCCCAGGACGTGCTCCTCCAGGAGATGGGAGCCGAGTGCTACGCGGGATCCCCACTGCTCGCGTCAGACGGCAGTGTGGTCGGCATTCTGGCTGTGTTAGACGACCAGCCCTACCGCGTATCGTCTGGCGTGGAGGAGATCTTCCGGGTCTTCGCGGCGCGGGCGGCCGTCGAACTGGAACGGCTGCAGCAGATGGCGGCGCTGGAGGAGGCGGCGCAAGAATGGGGGCGCACCTTCGATACGATGAGCGATATGGTGACGATCCACGACAGTGAGTTTCGGATCGTGCGCGCCAATCGGGCGGCCGCGCGTGCCTTTGGCTTTGAACCGGAAGATATGATCGGGAAGCAGTGTTACCAGGTCTTCCATCATCTTGATTGCCCGGTGGAGAATTGCCCCCTCCGCCGCTCGCTGCGGAGCGGAGAGCTGGAAACCCTCGAAATCTGGGAGCCCACCATCGACAAGCATCTGCTCATCACCACCAATCCGATTCGCGATGCCGAAGGCAGGCTGACCGGCGTGGTCCACGTGGCGCGTGACATCACCGCGCGGAAGCGAACCGAGGCCACACTACAGGCGCTGAACGCAGCCGCGGCTGACTTGCAGCGCGTCGGCCTGTCCGAGGCGGAGATTTACGGGACCGCCACCGAGCAGTTGACCGCGCTTGGACTGCAAGGCGCTATCACCCTGTTCGACGCGGCAGCGGACAGCTTCACCTTTGAGTACTTCTTTCTCCCCGGCGGACTCCTGGCGACGGTTGAGCGCCTGACCGGGGTCACACCGGCCGGCTTCCTGTTCCCCCGAGCGCGCGTGCCGGCCTACGATCAGGTGGTTCAGAGCGGACAGGCGGTCTACGTCGCCGATAGGTTTGCCCAGATCGTGGCGAAACTGCTGCCAGACTCGATCAGCCGACTGGCCGGCCAGTTGGCGAAGATGATCGGCCCGGCGAGCGCCATACTCGCACCGCTGCGCGTGGAGGATCGCGTGATGGGGGTGCTGCACGTCGGCGCAGATTGGGTGACCGAGGCCGACGCGCCGGCCATCACCGCCTTCGCCGATCAACTGTCGGCTGCCCTGGAGAACGCGCGGCTGTACCAGGCGGCGCTGCAGGCCGCGGAGCGTCGGAACATCCTGCACTGGGCCAGCCAGGAAATCGTCCGCGTCGCCGAGGATCCCGAGCAGGTATATCACGCTGTCCATCAGGCTGCGGCGCAATTGATGCCCTGCGAAGCCTTCGTCATTGCGCTTGCGGACGAAACCAGGCAGGAAGTCAGCGCAGTTTATCTGGTGGATCAGGGTGGGCGCTGGCCGGCACAACGCATTCCCACAGGGCGCAGTCTGAGCGGACAGGTGCTTGCCTCCGGAGAGCCGTTACTGATCCAGGACTTCACCCAGGCCAGCAGTGAGATCGACGCTGTGCACTTTGGCGATCCCGAACACGTGCGCTCGATTCTGGCGGTGCCGATGCGATTGGGTGAAAGGATCGTCGGGGTCATCTCCGCTCAGAGCTATCGGCCACATGCGTACACCACCGAAGACCAGCATCTGCTCGAGATGCTGGCGGCCCACGCCGCTGTGGCGGTGGAGAATACCCGGCTATACGAGGCGGAGCGCCGGCAGACTGCTGAACTGGCCCGATCCAACAGATTCATCACGGCTCTGGGGCATGTGGCGGCGCGCATTGAAACCGCTCCCGACCCCGACGGCGCGATGGAGACTCTGGGCGCCGAACTTAAAGAACTTGGGCTCACTTGCTTCGTCGCGCAGTTTGAGCCAGAGGGAAGCGCAGTGGTTATCCGTTATGTCTCCATCGACTCGGCGGCGCTGGCACTGACTGAGAAGTTGACGGGACTGAAGTCACGGGGCTTCCGAATGGAGCGCGAGAGGTGGTCCTACTTCTCGGAGGTCGTCGAGCATGGACGGGCGACGTTTGTGACGGATTTGACGCCTGCCGCTGCGTTGCTGCCACCCGCTTCAAAGCGGGTGGCAGAGCGTGTCGTGCAGTTGGCCGGCGTGACTCCTGACACGCCGGCAATCCTGCTTCCGCTGAAGGTCGAGGAACAGCTCGTCGGGGTCCTGGGCGTGTGGGGCGAGGACCTGCGGGAAGCCGACCTGCCGGCGGCAACCATTTTCGCGAGCCAGGTGGCCGGCGCGCTAGAGCGGGCTCAGTTGTTTGACGAAACCCGCCGGCGAGCAGAGGAGACGGCAGCGTTGCTGACCACAGCCCAGGCCATCACTTCGCTGGACCTAAACGCAGTGTTGGAGACCATCGTCCGCCAGGCCAGAACGCTCTTCCGGGCCGACGGCAGTCGCATTCACCTCATCGAACCGGATGGGGAGACGCTGCGCTGTGCCGTCGCCCTGCACGACCGCGCAGAGGATGTCATGGCCGTGCGCCTGAAACTGGGTCAGGGGTTCACCGGCCGCGTGGCCTTGAGCGGGGAGCCGGAACTCATCCTCAACACGCTGGCCGACTCCCAGCACATCCAGGTGCCCGGCACCCCGGTAGAGCCGGAGGCGGTGGCGTTGACCCCCCTGAAAGTCGGCCAGCAAACCGTCGGCGTGATGACTGTGACCCGACTGGGTGAAGAACGCCCCTTCACCCAGTCCGATCTCGACATGTTGACAGCGTTTGCCAACCAGGCGGCGGTGGCCATCGAACAAGCCCGGCTGTACGAGGCCGAGCGGGAGCAGCGGAGCCGGGCCCAGGCCCTGGAAAAGGCAGCCGCCGCTTTGACCGCCACCCTTGACCCCGACCAGGTGCTGGACCGCATCCTGGAGGAGGTCAGCTACGTCGTTCCCAACGACGCCGCCAACGTCATGCTCATTGAGGGCCACCAGGTACGCGCTGTACGCTGGCGCGGCTACGAACGCTTCGACGCGGAGGAGTGGGTTTCCACTCTCGTGCTCCACATTCCTGAGATGCCTGTCTTCCAACAAATGATGGAGAGTGGAGAGCCGATAGTCATTCCTGATGTCGCCACCTATTCCGGCTGGGTCCAGATGAAAGAATGGCTGCGCTCGTATGCGGCTGTGCCCATTGTCGTGCGCGGTGAGGTGATCGGTTTCCTCAACGTGTACAGCGCCACCCCCGGCTTCTTCACCCAGGCCCACGCCGAGGCCCTGCGTGCCTTCGCCGGCCACGCTGCTGCCGCCCTCGAGAACGCCCGGCTGTACGAGGCGGTTCAGCAAGAACTGACCGAGCGCAAACAGGCGGAGGAGGAGCTGCGGCAGCGCCAACGCCAGTTGAGCGTCCTCAACCGGATGGGACGGGCTCTGGCTGGGACGCTCGAACTGGCGCGAATCTATCGCATTGCCTACGAGCACGTAGCCCAACTTGTAGACAGCCCCAATTTTGGCATTTCCCTGTACGACCCGACGACCCGCACCCTGCAGGCCGAGTTCATGCTGGACGAGGGGGAGTTGATAGATTCAACGCAGTTTCCACCGCTGGATATGGATATGGAGCCGACGCAGGGGCGTGTGCGGGCCATCGCTACCCGCCAGCCCGAGATCATAACAGATTACCCATCAGTTCTTGAAAAAGCAAAAGATGGTGGTGGGGTACGCATCGGCGTTTCCAAAGACGACCATGTTATCGGGGCAGCTATGTACGTGCCGATGGTTGCGCAGGACCAGGTGATAGGGCTGTTGGAGGTGCAGAGCTACCAGCTCGATGCCTACGGCGTGGAGCACGCCGCGTTGCTCGGTCCGGTGGCCAATCAGATCGGCCTGTCCATCCAAAACGCGCGGCTGTACGAGCAGACCCAGGAACGCTTGCGGCGTATCGCTGCCCTGCGCGAGGTTGACGCGGCCATTACTGCCAGTCTGGACCTGCGCATTACCCTCGACATCCTCCTCAATCAGCTCACTACCCAACTGCACGTAGATGCCGCCGATGTGTTGCTGCTCACCCCCCACACGCAGAGGCTGGAATACGCCGCCGGGCGCGGCTTCCGTACCGCCGCCCCCCGGCATACCCATCTGCGGCTGGGCGAGGGCCTCGCCGGCCGCGCCGCGTTAGAGCAACAGATCATCAACATCGCCGATCTGAGCCAGGACAAGGATGCCTTTGAGCGCGCCCCGCTATTGGATGGTGAGGGCTTCATCTCGTACTTCGGCGTGCCCCTCATCGCCAAAGGAAAGATCAAAGGGGTGCTGGAAGTCTTCCACCGCGCGCCGCTTCATCCCAGTGAGGAGTGGGTGGATTTTTTGGAGACCCTGTCGACACAGGCAGCCATCGCCATCGACAACGCAACGCTGCTCGACCAGTTGCAGCGTTCCAACCTGGAACTCACTCTCGCTTACGATGTCACCCTGGAGGGCTGGTCGCGCGCCCTGGAGCTGCGAGACGCCGAGACCGAGGGCCACACCCGGCGCGTCACCGATATGACACTCCGCCTGGCGCGTGCGATGGGACTAAATGGCTCGACACTGGCCCATATTCGCCGGGGTGCACTGCTGCACGACATCGGCAAGCTGGGTATCCCGGACAGCGTTCTGCTTAAGCCGGGCGAGCTCGACGATGAGGACTGGGACATCATCCGCCTGCATCCGGTCTACAGCCATGAACTGCTGTCGCCCATCTCCTACCTGCGGCCGGCGCTAGATATTCCGTATTGTCACCATGAGCGGTGGGATGGCACGGGCTACCCGCGCGGGCTGAAAGGGGAACAGATTCCGCTGCCGGCCCGCATCTTCGCCGTGGTAGACGTGTACGATGCGCTGCGCTCCGACCGGCCGTATCGCAAGGCGTGGCCGGAGGAGAAGGTGCGGAATCATATTCTGGAGCAGGCCGGCAAGCACTTCGATCCGGAGGTGGTGGAGGTGTTTATGAGGCTCCTGGAGAATGGCCTGTAGTAGTAAGGCGGTTCCAGAAATTAAACTATCCCAACTGCTCCCGCCGGATTGCCAAATCCGGCGGGCCTGGCCTGGATGGTTCGGCCACGCTCACCACAGGTTTGGCAATCCAGGCCGAGCGAAGTGGCTGGGTAGTAACGATT
>JBHHXF010000036.1:0-15353 GCA_046756905.1 Anaerolineae bacterium
GCTAGTAAGCTTGGTTATCCCCGCAACTACCCCTCACGCGACGACAATACCAAAGAGTGGCTGTACACAGGCAATAATATCGCCAGACTCAGTAGATCCAATTTTGCTCTAGCTGGACCACAGTCCAGCGGCCAAAACGCGGACTGTGGTCCGCTTGGAGCTTGAAATTTGGATCTACTGAGACTAACCCCAGGACCCTCGGCTTGCCGCCGAGGGTTCTGACGTTTCCCGCCCGGTTTTTCCCAAGAAACGTACCGAACTGAGTTGAAGTATGACCGCAATGCGCGCTTTGACGCAAGTTTGACGCCACACTGACGCGAAAATGGCAGACGACTGACGGCTGAGGCTTATACTGGCATCAGAAATGAGTCAGAAAGCCGTAACAAACGGGCAAACCGAAAGGAGCCGGCGTCGTGATCGAGGGCAACAGCTAATTTCAGCAACAATCGGGGGCGGTAGGGACGAGAAACCCGCTGACCCCAGGAAAGGACGCTCCTTCTCTGGGGTCAGCGGGTATCTCACGGAGAGCACGCATCAAATCACACCCACTATGATGACAATAATGACGAGGTGATACTGAATATGACAGTTCAAGCTGCTATGACTCGGATGAGGAGAGCGACGATGCCCGAAACCGCGCAACCTTACGCCTCGTTTCTGGTGCGAATCTGGCGCGAGCCGAGCGATCCCCCCGCGTGGCGCGGCAGCATTCAGCACGTTCAGAGCGGACACAAATGCTATTTCCAATCTCTTGAGCGGCCGATGGAATTCATTGAAGACACACTCGAAGAGACAAATAATGTTCGGCGGTGGCAACCTTTGAAGTAACCCGGCGACGGGAAACGGAAGGTGGAAGACGGAAGACGGAAAATGGAAGGTGGAAAATGGAAGGCGGAAGGTGCAAGTTCGGCGGATTCCAATCTCCAATCTCCATTCTCCAATAACCGGGTCTCCAAGGAGGAAATCGTTATGATAGAAATCAGAGTGAATGGACAATTGATTCGCCCATCTAGGGAGTGGCGAACTTGTGCTGGGCCCAGCCGATGCATTCGCAGCCTTTGCTGGTTTACCGTGGCTCTGGCCGTGCTGTTGCTCGCGTGGGGCGGCGCACAAACCGTGGTAGCTGAACCGCCATGGCCCGATCCCCCCCCTGGCACGCGAACGCAACTCCCTATCCTCTCGTCTGTGGGCACCGAGGCGACCAGTCAGACGGTCATCCAGGTTCAGAACCTGGGGAGCACCTTCACGCGAGCTATCATGCTGCTCTGGGGAGATGCCGGCGCATGTGGCCCCCAGGCGGTAGGTCCGTTCAAGATAGAATGCACCGGCCTCATAAAACCAGGCGCAACCTGGATGTTCGGTGAACAGCAAGTGCCGTTCGGCGCCAGGTCCGGCATTGTCTACACGTTCCCGCATGAAGATGTTCTAAACGACGAAGGCCAACTCGTCAACGTCGCCGATGAATTCTGCGAGCGGCTCTTCAGCGATGTGGCCTTCAATGCTGATGAGTTTCGGCGCTTCGATCTGGCATACCGTGAGGGCAGAGATTTCTTCGGTCTCCCAACCACGGGCGGTCAGCCAGTGGCCATCGATGTCGTCCGAGTAGGACAAGGTACGCCATCGCCAGACCTGACGGTGGCTGGCGCATACACCGGCCTGACCGGCTCCGACGAGGGTTCATTTGATCCGGTCTTCGGCGGGTTTTCCTACTATGTCCCCGTCGTGTATGCGGATAGCGGCGGTTTGAGCTCGTGGCTGTACATCCAGAACTCCGGCCTGAGCAATATGGGTGTGGAACTGTGGTTCCAGGAACAGAATGAGTGCCTGCGAGCTCAAATTGTCGAGATTCTCTGTGTTGCGCCCGGTGAGACGGGTCTGTACAATGTCAGCGACGCAGTGGGACCCAGCTTCGTCGGCAGTGTCTGGATTCGCACGTCTCAACCAAGCGGTGTGGTTGTGGATCACATCGGTCAGGATGTGCTTATGACCGACACCGGGGTGCCGGCGAAGAATGCCGAGTTTGATTCTGGCAGCGAGGTGTTATTCGGTCCACTGATCTACCGTGAGTTCCAGGGCTGGGAAACATCCATCACTGTTCAGAACCTCAGTGGTAGCCAATACGGTGCTGCCAAGGTGTACTTCTACGATGAGAGCGGTAACATAATCACCACTTTGGTCGACTACATCTGCCCACGAGGTACCCAGACATTCTTCTTGCCAGTGATCAACGGCCTGCCGGGGCAGTACGTGGGGGCCGTACGCGTTGAGTCTCTGACACCTTTCAGAAACGCCGGCACTGAAGGCCCGTTTGTACCCATCGCGGCCGTGGCCCACCTGACGAGGTACACCGACCCGACGGCTTCCCAGATTCAGGAGGCAATCTCGTACGGCCTCTTTGGTGAATCACAGGTCTTTGACTGGCAGACAGGTCCGGGCATTACCGGCCTGCTTGGTGTGCCATCGGTGCTGAAGCAGGGGCGTGGCCTGTCAACCGAACTGGCCATTCAGAATGTCAACCCGAACCCCGGTTTCACCGACTTTGTGATCTATCTGTACGATCCCAACGGGTTGCTCGAGATAGTCTGCGAGAAGCTCAGCTCCTTCAACGTCGAGTATATCAACTTCAACTCGTGGGGGATTATCAATCCGGGCTTCGTGGGGTCGGCGGTGATTAGTGGCGTCTATTCCAATCAGCGCGGTGGATTTGGCCTGTCCGCGGTCGCCATTCAGCGGGTTCAGAGCATCCTACAGTTCAACCCGCCAGGTGATGAAGCCAGTGGGCACGAGGCATTCCCGATTTTCACCACGGATTTCGACTTCGAAGGTTTTCCGCCACAATGCCCCGGCCAGCCGGCGCCGTGTACAGGCGACGCCATTGGCAGCGTGTTCGCCTTCGACTACGAACCCAATGAAATAAACCCCGAGGGCAATCTACCAGTTCCGAATGCCACGGTGGCAGGTGGCGGCGCCAGCACCACCACCGACGGTTCGGGCGGCTATGATTTGCAAATGGTCCCCGGCCAGAACGGGGTGACGGCGGAAGGTCCAGAGGTGACTACGACTAATGCTGTCGATGGTGACTTGCCGGCAAGCATCGACTCGGTGACTACGACGGCCCACTTCCCACTGACCAAGTCGGTCACGGTGGACTGTTTCGAGGATGCCGGCTTGAGCTTCACCCTGATCTGCAAGGCCCTGTTGGCCGGCACAATCCGAATCGAAGGCACGGCCACACCTATTTCCGGGGCCACAGTCTCTCTGGTCGTCGATGCCAATGCACAGCCCCAGGGGATGGCAGAATCCTTCCCGCCAGACGGGGTTTACAACACATCCACCCAGACCAACAGTACAGGTGACTGGGTCCTGGAGGTGCCGCTCATCGGCGACACGGCCAGCGCTACCGCACCGTGGACCCTGACGGTGTCTACAGCCGGCTTCAATGACTTCGTCGCAGCCGGCGATCAGTTCGCAGACGACGTAGCCTTCGATAGTTCGGACTGCCTGAATGTGGGCGGTGCAGCCGCTAGTGATGCCCTGGAGGTGACTCGGTTCCTCCCGGACCCAATTAACCTGTGCTCGCTCGGTAGCATCTCGGGCTTTGTGTGGGATGACCTGAACAGCGACGATGTTGTCGATGCTGGTGAGCCGCGCCGTGCCGGCCTGGACGTGTGGCTGATCGACGATGCAGACTCCATCGCAGCCTCGACGACCACAGACGCGGACGGGTTCTACATTTTTGACAACCTGGACACGACCAGAACATGGCGTGTAACAGTGAGCACTCTGGAATCAGCCAATCAGAATCTGGCTTGCGACGAGGACCTGAACATCGACTTCGACATCTTCGACAACCAGGTAATTGTGCGCTAGTCGTCAACGCCTTGATCGACACAACCACCTACGCCACCAGGGGCGCGCCCCTGGTGGCGTCTTGTTCTGCTCACAGTTTGACCATTCGGAGTTCATCGTCAGTGGCGGAGTTCGCAGATTCATAGGTCATCTGCTCTGCTTGCTATTCAGACATTCCTATGTCATAATAAGTGGGCTTGACCAGGGCAGGGGTCTAGGAATCAACTTGTTGAGTTCGCAAAGGAGGTTATCCATGCGCCGGCATCCTGTGGCATTCTGGGCTGTTGGCCTGACTCTGCTCATTCTGCCATGCCTGGCTGTTAGTGCATCCCAGGCCCCGCCTGATCCGGTGATCGACTACAAGCCCGCCTACTTGCCCATCATCGCCCACAACTACCCTAATCCTCTTCCGCCTCCGCTCCAGGCCGGCGAAGAAGGCTGGCTCCGTAAATGGCAGGAATCTCAGGCACCAGACCCGTGTCTGGAGGCCAGCGGCACGCCGTACTACCTGGAAAGCGAGCCCGGAGCCCCCGGCTGGCTGGCAGCGATTGTTGAGACAGCTTCCGTTCCCGAAACCGAACTGGAGGTTCACATCGATGACAAGGTCGCTGTTACCGGCCGATTGGAATTCTTTGACGCCACCTGTGAATTTCCTAGATTGTATGCAGACCATCTGGAGATAATCATAGTGACGCCGGATGGTGACAGTGCGCCGTAGTGCATGGACTACCACGAACAAACAAGTAGAGGGCGGAGTGTTGCGGTGCACTCCGCCCTTCGTATGTTAATCCTACTCTACCCTTAGCTTCAGCCTGGGTCAGCAGATCGACAATAGATACTATCCCTTCACCGCCCCCATGGTGAAGCCGGCCACCAACCGGTCCAGGAACATATTGTACACAATACCGACGGGGATGGCCACGAGCACAGCCGCTGCCAATAGCGATTGCCAGAAGAAGACATCCCCCCGAATAAGCTCAACCGGCACCCCGACACTGATCGTCCGCTGCGCCGACGTGGATATGAAGGCCAGGGCATAGATGAACTCATGCAACGTCAGAGTAAAAGTAAAGACCACCACCGCGATGACGCCTGAAAGCGATAGGGGCATCACCACCTTTAAAAAGGCCATCAGGCGACTGTATCCATCCACCATCGCCGCCTCCTCCAGATCGAGCGGGATGGATTTGAAGAAGCCCATCAATAGCCAGGTGCAGAAGGGAACGGAGATGGTAGGATAAACCAGCACCAGGGACCACACGCTGTCCCTCAGACCGAGGCCGGCCACTACCCGGAAGAGAGGAATAAACAGGAGACTGGGCGGCACCAGATAGACGAGGAAGATCCCAATTCCCGCCCGTTCCCCCCAGCGTCCCGTCAGTCGGGCAAGGCTATAAGCCGCCGGTATGGAAATGATGAGTGTGATGACCACCACCAACACCCCCACGAAGAGGGAGTTCCGTAGGAATCCCGTGTAGTTCGTCTCCAAGAAAAGCAACTTCAGGTTGTCCAGGGTTGGCGGATAGTTGAATAGGAAGGGGTTGTTCTGCGGGCGATAGAGATCTCTATCCTGCTTAAACGTGTTGATGAGCATAAACAAGAAGGGGGAAGCTGAAAACAGGCAGAAGCACGCCGCAGCTCCGTAAATAACACTTCGCTTCGTCCAGTGCTTTAATCTCGCCATGCTTACGTTACCTCCATCCGCCGAGTGGTTCTGAGAACCAGAATCGCCACCGCCAGCAGCAATGGGAAGAGGAAGAGGGCGATGGCGGCTCCCTGGCCGAGGGAGCCGCCCTCAATCCCCGTGAAATAGGCCCACGTCGACAGCACTTGGGTGTAATAGACCGGGCCGCCTCGGGTCAGCACGAAAACTACCACCATATCGCCAAACGTAAAAATGAGACCAAATAGGAGCGCGATGTACATGATGGGCAGGATCAATGGGATTCTGACCTGTAAGTGGATTCGCCAGAAGCTCGCGCCATCCACCTCGGCCTGGTCGACAAGATCCTGGTCGATGGATGTTAGCCCCGCCATCAGGATCACTGCCGACAGCGGTAGCAGCCTCCAAACGTGTACCATAATGACCGACGCCATAGCCAGCTCCTCCCGCCCCAGGAAATTCATATGGTTTCTGGGGCCAAGTAAGGTGCCAGGGCCGAGCAGGTGTAGTGCTTTCAATATCCAATCAATCGGGCTAAATTTTGAGTCGAGCAGCCACAGCCAACCGATTGTCCCCAGGGAAATGGGAGTCGCCCAGGGCAGCATTATTAGCATGCGAGCCACCCACTTGCCCCGAAAATCCTCGGATAGGATCAGTGCCAGGATATTCGCCAGCACGATGATGAGCGCCTGTGCGACCAGTGTAAACAGGAAGGTGTTCAGTAGTGACCGTTGAAATGCGGGCGTCTTAATGACACGCCCAAAATTCACCAGCCCCACGAAGTCGAGGCTCGTGTCTCCCACAGTGACATCCGCCAGACTAAAGGCGATTGCGATAAAGAAGGGGACAGCCACTAGCGCCACAATATACACGATGGCCGGCAACAGGAACAGCGTGCCCAGGAACCCCTCACTGTCCAGGAGGTGCCGAGTCCTGGCCTTGCGTGTGCCCTTGTATACTGTAGCCTCCTGCACAACAGCACTCCTTACTAATTGTGAATTGTCAATGATGGCTCTGCCCGCATGCCCGTAGTTTTGTCGAAGAATGCGAGGTCTTGCCTCTGGATGCCGAACTCGTAGCTCTCCCCTGGTTCAATGGGCACCGTCACCGTCGACGGAAGCTTGGACACTGAGATGGTGTCGTCGGCTCCGTCTACCACGCCGTACAGCAGTCGATCCGATCCAAGGTATTCCACTCTTCCCACTTTGAAGGCGAAGAGTTCTAGATCGTCCTGAGTCGCCAGGGCTTCTTTGGGAAGGAAATGCTCAGGCCGAAAGCCAACCAGGAAGTTGTCTCGTTCGAAAAGGTTCATAGGTGGTGAGCCCAGGAAAGTCGCCACGAAAGTATCCGCCGGCTTATTGTAGATCTCCTGAGGCGTCCCGACCTGCCGCACCTTACCCTGGTACATAACAGCGATTCGATCTCCCAGGCCCATCGCTTCAATCTGGTCATGAGTCACGAAGACGGTGGTGATTCTCAACTGCCGCTGGAATCGCTGCAACTCGTCGCGGGCCGAAGCCCTCAGCTTGGCATCCAGGTTGGATAAGGGTTCGTCCAATAGCATGACTGCTGGCTCTTTCACCAGAGCCCTGGCTAGGGCCACTCGCTGCCTTTCCCCACCCGACAGTTGGCGAGGCTTACGGTGAAGCAGCTTTTCGATCCCCAAAATCGAGGCAGCCCATTCCACCTTTTCTCGCATGGCCATCTTTGGTGCTTTTTGGGCCTTCAGTGGGAAGGCGATGTTATTGAAAATCGTCATGTGGGGATAGAGGGCGTAGCTCTGAAACACCATGCCGATCTTCCTGTCACGGGGAGGCAGCCCAGTCACGGCTTCACCGCCGATGAATATTTCGCCGGCTGTGGGCTTCTCCAGTCCGGCGATCATGCGCATGAGAGTCGTTTTCCCGCAGCCGGACGGCCCCAGAATAACAAGGAATTCGCCGTCTTTGATGGAAAAGCTAACGCCGTCGACCGCCTTGACCTCGTCGAAGTGCTTCTTGAGGCTCTTTGTTTCAATCGTAGCCATAACTTCTTTCCCGCCTGGAACCCTTGCGAAGGTTTCGCGGCAACCTCGACGCGAAAGCTGGCTTAGTCAACCAGAAACCTCGCTGTTGCCCGGACTACCCACAACCTTCGCAAGGGTAGCCTTCTGATTGTTCAGAGACGCTTCAAGGGTTTCCGAAACTCTTATGGTCCCGACCAGCCACAACGCGACACCCTGAGCTTATGGTCGAACGGTGCGGAATCGCTGTTGTATCCACATGCCTCGACCGGCTCAGGGTGCCGTTCGTTTTCAGCCTTTGGGAGGCTGCTTGACTTCGCTATGTCAGCAGCATATGACCCCAGTGAGCGAGAGACGCTATACTAACCGCCGCCCACGAAACCCTTGGCGCGCCACTCGTCAAAGATCGAGTTGATCTGGGCCTCCGCCTCAGCGACCGCCTCTTCAGCAGTCTTATCGCCCTTAGCAACCTGGGCCATCATGTTCGAAATGATCCTTTGGGCGTATACCTGGACGATCGCCGGGTTGGCCGGCCCTGGATACCCCAAGTGGGTGACCCAGTTCTCTGCGGTCCCCAGCACCTTTAGCTTGTTATTCGGCCTGGAACCGAACGGATCTACATCGAGCCAGCCCCCCTCCTCATACAGTTCGGGAACCGTGCTCTTGAAGGCGGGGAAGTTGTACAGTTCGCTGTTGAACACCGCCTGGCCATAGTTGGCGGTGTGGTGCAGAATGAACGCCTTGGCCGCATCCAGCTCGGCGCCCTGGACGTATTCAGGGATGACGTAGATTTGCCAGACGTGTGCGGAGGCATGCTGGTCCCCACGCGGGCCCTTCAGCGCCTGCACAAAGAAGATTTCGTCGGCCGCCTCCGGGTCGATCTTCTGCAGGCTGCGATAGGCGGAGATGGAATTGAGGATGTAGGACAGCTCCCCGGCGATCAGGCCCTGGTTGTTGGAAGCCGCGTTCCACGCGAAAACTTCGTCGGTCATGGTCTTTTCGTAAAGTTCCGCCATGAATTCGACGGCCTCAATCACCTCCGGGGAGTTGATGACTACGTTCTCATTTTCGTCTTGGACGGAGCCTCCGAAGGACCAGATGATCGCCCGGGCGGCGAATTCCGAGTCGATCTCGGGCGACAAACCAATCCCCATCGGAACACCCAATTCATCCCTGATTCTGCTCCCACCATCCAGCAATTCCGCCCAGGTGGAGGGGCCATCCGGGTAGCCAACCTGTGACCAGAGCGTCTTGTTGTAGTCACCGGGATCGGGGATCCAACCGTGGCAGAAGCCGTAATACCTGCCCGTCGCCGGGAGGTAGGAATTCGCCTTGCAGGTGTCAATCTGCTCTCCGAACAACTCCTGCGCTTGCAGATTGAGGTCGGTCAAGTCATGCACGCCCTCCACGAAGAGGGACCCGCCAATGACCAACTCGACGATGGTTGGGCCCTCGCCGGCATCGATCGCAGCCGTTAGGGTGGGGAAAAGTTCGGTGAAGCTGATATGTTCCACCGTCATCTTTACACCAACATCTTCACCCCAAGCGGGTGCGAACTCATCGATCCATTTGTCATATTGTGGAACGAAATGGCTCCACTGGAGGAGCGAAATCTCCGTCCCCTCAGGGAACCGCTCCGTTTCCACCTCGACGACCTTCTCTACCTCTTTTTCGACGACGACGGTCTTCTCTACTTCTTTGACAACCTCCTTCTCTACCTCGACCGTCTCCTTGACGACCACTGTCTCCGGTGTTGGCTGAGCGCACGCAGCTACAACAACAAGCAAACTGAACACGGCGATCAAGGGCCACCATTTGCGCATTTTTCTTCTCCTCCTTTTCCTTGAGATGTTAGTGCACGAGAAGGGCAAGTATCCGCCTGGTATTGGGTGAGGGACTCCCATGGACTGCCTGTCAACCTGAGCGTGCGTCGGATAGAGACACAACAGATTAAGTGCGCGTGATCAAGAAAGACAGCGCAGGTTTTTCATTCGCGTTGGAGAGAGATCTATGCTCTGCGGGAGTTCAGCGGGAAGTCAGCCCCAACACCACCTGGCGCTTCGCCAGGGAATCATAGTATAGCAGCGAAACCTGTAATTGTCAACCTAACGCTCGTTTTTTCCTGCGCAAACGGGTGCAGTGCGGGTGTGTCCGGGCAATCTCCTGCGCTACGGCGCCGGCTGGCACTTCGAGCACACGTGCGTCCCGCGCTGTCCAACAACGATGCGCTCAATCGGTGTACCGCATCGCCGGCAGGGTTCGCCGACGCGACCGTACACCTGCAGGAACTCCTGGTATGTGCCCGGCGGGTAGACTTGGTCGAAACTCGTCCCCTGGTGTTGGATAGCCTGCCGCAACGTGGATTGAATGGCAAGGTGGAGCCGTTCTACCTCATCCGAGGTGAGAGTGTCGGCCGTCCGCAGCGGGTGCAGGCCGGCTACATGCAACACCTCGTCGGCGTAGATGTTCCCCAGGCCGGCCAGAAACGCCTGGTTGAGCAATAGCGGCTTGAGGCGTCCCCGCCGGTTCGTCAGCAGAGCGGTGAACTGTTCGACTGTGAAATCCTTGTCCAGGGGTTCTGGCCCCAACTTGTCCAGGACGTCGTCCGGAGAGCCGACCAAGTAGACCCGACCGAACTTGCGCGGGTCGTGGAAACGCAGCTCATCTCCGCCGGCCAGCATGAAAACGACGTGTGTGTGTGGATCGGGCGGCGAGGATGCCGGCTTGATGTGCAGCCGGCCGCTCATCTTTAGATGAATCAGCAATGTATCACCACTGGACAGCCGGAACAGCAGGTATTTGCCGCGCCGGCCTACCGACTCGATGATCTGGTCAGTCAACCGGCGCGCCAACTCGTCGACCGATGGCGCTCCGACCTGGTTCGGCCAGCCAACGTGCACCGCAGTGATCCGCCGGCCGGCTAGTATTTGGTTCAGGTCTCGTTTGTAGTTCTCGACTTCAGGTAGTTCGGGCATGGCGAGGTAGATTATACATCAATACGAACCTTAAAATCCAACTGGTTTTAAGTAAAGACCACCGATCGCACTGACATACCGTGGGCTTTTGTGCTATAATTGGGGGTGACCCCGGCAGTCTTGGGTAACCCCCGGAACCCACAATATCTTGTAGGCGCACATATCTTAGGCTACAAGATGCCGTGCTCTCACGTAGCGCGCGCCGTCTGGGCCCTCGGCCTGAGGTTCGTACCGAAGGCTTGTTGAAGGGCATTGCACATACGCGGACAATCAACAGAAGTGATCAACGTGTTGTAGACCAGTTTTCATTGCAGCAACTGCACAAAGGAAAGAGACCAGACGATGGCTGAGTTTGCCCACCTGCACGTCCATACAGAGTTCTCATTGCTGGATGGTCTGGCGAAGATCGATCCCCTCATGGCCCAGGCCAAAGCTATGGGCATGGACAGCCTGGCCGTCACCGATCACGGCACTATGTACGGTGTGGTCGAGTTCTTCAAGAAGGCACACAAGCACGGCATCAAGCCGATCATTGGGTGTGAACTGTACGTGGCGCAACGAGACCGCACGCAGCGGGACCACAAGAAGGATAGCAAGCCGTACCATCTTACGGTGTTGGCCAGGAACGAGGCCGGCTACAAGAATCTGATGAAGTTGGTGACGAAGGCCCAGCTCGAAGGCTTCTACTACAAGCCACGCGTCGATCGTGAGCTGTTGGAAGCGCACAGCGAGGGCCTCATCGTCTTCTCCGGTTGCCCAACTGCCCAAATCCCGCGCATGATCCGGGTGGAGCAGATCGAGCAGGCACGAGAGATGGCCGGCTGGTTCCAGGAGGTGTTCGGCAAACAGAACTTCTATCTGGAAGTGCAAGAGCACAACATCGACTTCCTTGGCCGGGTCAACCGTGAACTGATTGCCATGAGTCGCGATCTGAACATCCCCCTCGTCGCCACCAACGACGTGCACTACATCCGCCCCCAGGATTTCTACGCCCATGAGGTGCTGTTGTGCGTTCAGACCAGCACCACCATGAAGAACCCGGATCGTATGCGGATCGGCGAGACGTTCTACCTGCGGTCGCCCCAGGAGATGGCCGCGTTGTTCAGCGAGGTCCCGGAAGCCCTCGCGAACACCCTTCGCGTTGCCGAGCAGTGTGGGTTCGATATCGAATTCGGTCACTACCATCTTCCCAGTTTCGATGTCCCGGTAGGCCACGACGCCGAGAGTTACCTCCGTCAACTATGTGAGCAAGGCCTCAACCAACGCTACGCCGACTCTTCGACAACTTTTCACCAAGGCTCGGGGGGCGGTGTTACACCGGAGATTCGAGAACGGCTGGAGTACGAACTTTCGATTATCCACCAGATGGGCTTCGACACCTACTTCCTGATCGTATGGGATCTATGCCGGTTTGCGAGCGAAAACGGAATCTGGTGGAACGTGCGGGGTTCGGGCGCCGGCTCCATCGTAGCCTATGCCCTGCGCATTACGAACATCGACCCCCTATCCCAGAATCTAATCTTCGAGCGGTTCTTGAATCCGGGTCGCGTATCCATGCCAGATATCGACCTGGACTTCCCCGACGATCAACGGGACCAGCTCATTCGATACACATTTGAGAAGTACGGCAGCGACAAAGTAGCGCAGATCATCACTTTCGGGACTATGGGTGCTCGTGCTGCCATCCGGGATGCCGGCCGGGCCCTGGATCTGCCGCAAAACGAGGTTGACCGCGTCGCGCGGCTGGTGCCGGCCATCCCAGGCATGCCCATCACCATCAAGGGAGCCCTGGAGGGGAAGCGCGCGGTCCCGGAACTCAAACAACTGTACGACGAGCAGGATTACGTCCGCGAGTTGCTGGATACAGCCCAGAGTCTCCAAGGCGTCGCGCGTCATGCCTCGACCCACGCTGCCGGCGTGGTAGTGTCCGACAAACCGCTAGTCGAATACGTGCCGCTGCACCGGCCCACGCGCGGCAATGATGATGAGGCCCTACCGGTTACACAGTACCCAATGGAGGACGTCGAGGCCATCGGCCTGCTCAAGATCGACTTCCTGGGATTGGCCACACTGACCGTCATGCGTCGCGCCGCCGAACTCATCGAGAAGTACCAGGACGTTAAGCTGGACATGTCAAATATCCCACTGGACGATCCGGCAATCTATGAGTTGCTCTCCAGCGGCAACGTGACCGGCATCTTCCAGGTGGAAGGGGCCGGCCTGCGGCGCGTGCTCCAAGAGATGCAGCCGACGCGGTTCGAGCACATCATCGCCGCCATCTCGCTCTATCGTCCTGGCCCGATGGAGCATATACCGGATTATATCCGGCGCATGCACGGCGAAGAAAAAGTCGAATACCGCCATCCCGCGCTGGAGCCTATTTTAAGCGAGACCTACGCCATCATCGTTTTTCAGGAGCAGATTATCCAAATTGCTCGAGACCTGGCCGGCTACGATGCTGGAGATGCCGACCTGATCAGAAAGGCCGTGGGAAAGAAAAAGAAAAAGCAACTCCTGGAGCACAAGAGAAAATTCATACGTGGAGCCGTAGAGAACGGCATTCCTGAAAGCACAGCCCAGGCCATCTTTGAGGACATCGAGTACTTCGCTCGATACGGGTTCAACAAAGCCCACGGCGCTGACTACGCGATGATTACGTGCCAGACGGCTTATCTCAAAGCGAAGTACCCGGTCGAGTACATGGCGGCGCTGCTCAGTGTTGAACGGGATGACCAGGACAAGATTGCTCTTGTCGCGGCGGACTGCCACCGCATGGGCATTAAACTATTGCCGCCCGATGTGAACCACAGCGAGCTAGGGTTCACCATCGAAGAGATACCGGACGATGTTGTTCAGCAGGATAACCTGAAACACCGACGCGGCATCCGTTTTGGCCTGGGGGCCATCAAGAACGTAGGTGAAGGACCCGTGGAGGCCATTCTTGCGGCGCGTCGAGACGGTCGTCCCTTCGATCCTTCGACAGGGCTCAGGACAGGCTCCACTCAGGATAGGCCCTTCGAGAGCTTGGACGACTTCTGCCGGCGCGTCGATTTACGCAAAGTGCAACGCCGAGCACTGGAGTGTCTGATCAAAGCCGGCGCTCTTGACCGGTTTGGCGGGCGCGACCAGTTGCTGGCCGTAATGGACCGAATACTGAGCGTGAGCCAGGAGGCGCATCAGGCGGCCGAGGTCGGCCAGATGACGATGTTTGGCGGAGGAACTGCGGCCGCATTCCAAAGCTCCATTCTCGACTCGCTTCCCAATCCGCCGGAGACGCCACGCAAGTTTCAACTGGGTTGGGAGAAAGAACTCACCGGCCTGTTCCTGTCGGAGCATCCGCTGCACCGCATGATGGACGAACTCGATCAACTCGTGACGGCCCGCTGCGGCGAGATCAACCCGTCGATGGCCGGCCAGTTCGTCACCCTGGCCGGCATGGTCAAGTCAGTGCGTCGTATCACCACCCGCAAAGGCGACCCTATGGCCTTTGCCCAAATCGAAGACCTGGAAGGCAGCGTTGAAGTCACCCTCTTCCCGCGCACATGGGAACACAGCCGTGAAGTGTGGGAGGTGGATAATTTGGTGATTCTTCAGGGTAAGGTCGACGTGCGCAACGACCGCGCCCAGGTCATCTGCCAGAAGGCAAAGCTCTACCAACCCGAAGACAATGTGGCGCCGGCTCCCCCGCAAGGTGCCGAGAGTACCCCATCACTTGATCACCAGGCCACGACCAGGGTCGGCAACGAACCAGCTCCCCCACCGCAGCCGACGGAGACGGAGTCGGCCCCGTCAATACCGAATGAAATGCCACCGGACGTTCTTCGGGAGGAACCTCAGCCCTACGTAGCTGACGCTTCTATGACCCGTCCAGACGACTCGGGAGAAAGTGCCGACGAGCATGCTTCGGCAAGCTCGGGGGATGGTCCATCGGTCTCTCAACCGCCCCCCCCCGACAAGCTCAGGACGCCGCGACGAACTCAGGACGGACCTCAGGACGGCGAAAGCTCAGGAAATGGCGTTTCAGGCGAGGAATCTGCACCAGCGAACGGTTCGACCACCATGCCGGCCTTCGACAGCGACGGGCCGGCCTTCCACCTGCTGATCACCCTCAAACACTCCGAGGACGAAGAAGCCGATATCCAGCGAATCGGGAAGGTCTACGACGTTCTCACCCAATTCGAGGGCCACGATCGATTCAGTCTGATCGTGATCCGCCCCCCGACAGGCTCCAACGACCGCACTGGCGCCGGCGTGAAGCTGGACTTCCCCAACGACACCACGCGCTACTGCGTCGGTCTGCTGAAAAACCTGGAAGACATCGTGGGGCGTGACGCCGTCCAGGTGCAGCCGGCAGGTAGTGGATGAGTTCAAGCTCACGAAAGGCCGACACACTACTACATGAAACCGAAACTCGGCTCCAAAAGTAACTTCCGCTCTGATACCGCTTGTGAAGGGGCGCAGAGGGCTAGACCGGCTCCAAAACGGCCTCCCGGAGGCCAAAAAGCGGAAGTGACTTTTCCGCCCTCAAAAGGGGCAGTTTTCGGTTTCATGTACTACCTCATCCTTCACGCCTTGTTCCAATTTGCCTAGTCAGGGACAACTGTGGTAAAACATGAATGATATGCTCGACAGATGAAGAATCCCACGCTGGTCATGGAGAACTAATGATCGAATCTGACAGGAGTTATCGTAGAACGTTCAAGGATCTCGAAGAGGTAGCATCCAAGTTTTGGCCTGCCGAATTGTCAGAGCTTGAGGCTAAACTGAGTGTTGTTCCACTACGGGCGCATTTAGAAGTTGGGGGACCCCGATGAAAGGGCACGTCTAGCGCCGGTCGAGTAGCCGAAGGCGTATCGAGGACTTT